>JAFAXJ010000197.1 GCA_019241095.1 Verrucomicrobiota bacterium
GTTAACTCCGGTCGCATTGAAAACGCGATTCACTGTCCGTCTTCTCACATCCTCTAAGTAAAGTGAGAGCCTGGGTAATCATTCTGTTTTTGGCGTCTAGGTCCGTAGCGCAGGTCCCGCTTCCTGACTTGTATATTTATAATTATGATATCTCCGTGCGTGACCCATTCATTTCGGCCGATGCTCCCACAACCATGATAACGAATAATCAAATTGAGCGTGGTATAGTGAGCGGTGATGTTGTCCAACAGTATCTGCAACGGCTTGTTCGGGCCATCAGGAATGAACTTTATGTTGGAGGTATTTCTATCGGTGATCAACCGGGCGATAGCGTTGCATTGATAAATGGCGTTAATTTTCGTACCGGATCCAAGATACCGCTTGACGTTAGCCAAAAAGATTTGGACCAAATCCAACATCTGGCTGCCAGTTACGGACTGCCTTTTTTCACTGATGGCAGTGGCGCCTTACTGCTCGAAGTAGGAAAAATCAGTGAAAAAGGTGTGGATTTGCTTTTACCTGGATTCAGAGCGCCGATCTACCGGCTTATTTTACCCACAGACTCGGCGTCTGGTGCTATTCGGCTAGAGAAAAGACAGCGGAAAGCCCATTAACTTATGACTTGTTGCGCCCGAATCACGGCTTTGTTATTATTTTTAATTGCGGTGGGGGCGGCGCAGCAAGCTACTCCTCCTCCGGGCGTTTCGGGTACTGCGGAGCCGACTGCTTCACCTGCTGGGCAAAGTGAATCTCCTGCCGAACCTGTTGCGTCCCCAGTCGGTGTGCTCCCTGCTGAACCGGGCGGAGGTATTCCGCTAGGCACTCCATCTCCAGTTCCTGGTTCGCCTTCGGTGGATGATCTGGAACAAGCGATCAGACAACATGATCAGGAGCGCCAACAACAGGAAATACTGGATCCTGCTCGCCCTCGAACCATTCGATTCACTGGTCAACCAGTTGGCAGAATTCTCAGGAGCTTAGCCGAACAAGCTGGAATTAACTATGTCGAACCTGCCATCCCGGAAAGTGAAATTACTTCTATAGTGCTAACAAACATGACGCCTCTGCAGGCTTTTGCGGCCGTAGCTCGGGCTCACGGATTTCGGGTAAGACTTAGCCCTCAGGATCAGGTGTATACGCTCGCACGGGCCGACCTTGTTATCCCGAGCTATTATGAGATCCGCAGATACACGCTGAAATACCAGTCAGCGCCAGATTTAATTCAGGCGGTTGCCGGATATTTAGGCATTCAGGTCAGGCCGGCGGCGCCTTCTAACCCAGCCTATCCAAAGCCGTTAAATGTAGACGCCGGTACAGCGTCTAATAGCGGTATTAACGGCGAAGTTGGAGGGGCAACCCAGTCATTATATTCCGGAACCGAGCAGACTCAACCTCGATTTATCTCGGGTTTACCCTTTGACGAGCCGCTTTCCACGGGTGGCTTTGGTAACAGTAAAGAAAATGCTGTCTGGATCGAACGTTCCAGCAACTCTTTGTTGGTAAGAGCGACTCCAGACGAGCATTCCGGTTTATCAGAGCAGATCAGGATTTGGGACAGACCAGAAGATCAGCTACAAATAAATACGTATGTGATCGAGATCAGTAAGAATGATGATCTTTTTGGCGGAGTCGATTGGAGCAATACCCTTGGGCAAAACGGGGCAACTTTTACCCTGACGGGAAATGTCGGAGCGACACCTAGCACGATTGTTTCTCATGGCCTAGCCAGTGGATTTTTTAACAATGGGTTAATTTTGCAGTTCCCGAACGTGTCTGCTACCATTCGAGCTCTGACGCAGAAAGGTAAGCTGCGATCTACCAACAGCCCTGTGACCTACACAAAAACCGGGATGCCTGTACAGATACGTAGTGTTACGCAACAGACGATCTTTCTTCAGACAGCAGCTACAGCCAACGTGCAAGCAACGACGACCCCTTACACATTTACAACAGGACTGACGATCGATGTTGTAGGACGGATCCTAAGAGGCGGCATCATCGACCTCAAAATCAATCCTGCGCTCTCAACGGAGACTGGTCAATCCCCAGCACAGCCAGGGACGACGACAACGGTTCCCATCATATCAACGAGAACCGCTACGGCAGACGTGGAGGTTCGCAGTGGCGATGCGGCGGTTATCGGTGGAATAACAGCCGATGAGAATAATTACCAAGAGAACGGTATTCCCGGTCTCCGGAGCGTGCCTTTGCTGGGATATCTTTTCAAGACTCGTCAGAGACAGCAGGATCGGACAAATCTAGTGATCATAGTTTGGCCTCGTATTATAAAAGGAACTTTTGTGCGAAAGGATAGATTGGGTTCTGACGAAAGGGAAACGCTTGAGAATTTGGGTGATCTGCCCGGCGAGCCCCCGCCTATGTCTTATGGGCGCGAAGGGAAACAGCTCTCAGCCAAGGCGCCAATCTACTATAATGACCCGGCTGCGCGGAGGAAAAAAAAGCGACATAGTAGCGGTTGATCCGGTCGGAAGGTTCTAGATTTCATCAGTTGACGGTAACTAGTGAAAAATATCTACCAGAATGGCTTCAGTCTTCTCGAAACCTTGGTCGGAATCGTTGTTTTGGCATTCTCCGTCGCAGGGTCCTTTGAAATGTTGCGCTTGTCGGAGCTGAAACAAAGGCACGCTCTTGTCGACATTCGTGTCGGGGAGATTTTGCGTGAATATACCGACTATCTCCTCTATCTGTCCTATGATCTTTTACCCTCAGACGGAGCCGTTATCAGTTCTGGTGACCTGTATCAGGTCTATAATCAAGTT
>JAFAXJ010000204.1 GCA_019241095.1 Verrucomicrobiota bacterium
AGCTAGGCATCGGTGAAAATTTTTGCTCATTCGAGTCAGCTCAACCTGGCGATTTTATGAAGATCTTTTGGACCAACTCCGTGGGACAGCACGAGCACGGGCACTCTGTCATTTATCTCGGCCGTGATTTCTCTCACGGGATCGAGATGGTTAGATTTTGGTCCAGCAACAAGCCAACCGGTTTCGGAATCAAAATGGTGCCGCGATCCAAGATAGCGTTTGCGATCTTCTCCCGATTAGAAGCTCCCGAAAAAGTTTCGCGTGCTCTATCCATAGCGACACGGGACGAATATCTCGCGTCTTTGGTTTTCAACGATTCATCTGTGACGGAAGCTGCTCGTAAGGCCTGCGCTCAAAACTGATTCGCTTTGCTAAAGCCGGTTACAACCGGGAAAAACAGGTGTATTTTCGTACTGACGGTTTGCAAACTGTCGCTTGCATGAACGCCAGAATTCCCCCACTCTGGTCCATTTATCAGAAGAGATAAAATATGAGCAACGAGTCCGCTGAGAATTTAAGTGGCATGCCTGTTACGCCGGGTGCTTCATCTAGAGTTAACTCCAGAGGTACTGTACCGGACTCCTCAGTCAACGAAGCCAAGTACGATAATTTAGGCGAACTTCCTGATGGGTATGGAGAGATGTTCCTGATTGCCCGCGATCCGCATTGGCTATTTACCTATTGGGATTTCGATTATTCCAAATTCCCATCCGTGCGCCAGCTTTTTCTGCAGGTTCGCCTCGGCGAATCGATCGAGGCTATCATCGACATAAATGAAAGCGCTCGAAATTGGTATCTTCCGGTAAAAACAGCCAATGCAGATTACTGGGTATCTTTTGGTTATAAAGATCAGGCAGGAATCTCAAAGATTGTAGGCACTGCCGGACCAGCCCATACGCCTCGCGAAACGGTCAGCGAAAACTGGGAAAGTCTATTCGCAACTTTACCTTTCCACCTGAGCTTTAATTTTTTGCACGAAGTGATTGCTGCCTCCACGGCGCAAGGCCAGCCTCTCGCAGAAGCCCTCGCCCGTCTGCAACAGAGTGTTTCGGTACCTGAATCGGTTGTATCCGCGCGAGGCCTGATCCACATCCGAATACTCCAAGCACTACTGGGTACGGATCTGCTCACGCGCCTTTTTTCGATGAACGCAGCTCAGATGGAGGAATTCCTCAGGAGAGAGCTTTTCGGGCAACTTGCTTCAGAAGAAAGCAGTGAGCTTCTCGCAAAAGGGCGCTTAGCGGCTCTCTTTTCGCCTGCGGGAGTTAGCAACCTCTTCAGTGTGGGTCCGAATGAACAGCTGTCCAGTGCAGAATATTCGAGTTTTACAAGCCTCTCATCCGAATCGACGGAAATGCTTTCATCGGGCGCTTTAGCAGGCTCCAGCGAAACACTCGCTTCCAGCTTTGGGCCTTCCGGAGAGCTTTTCGGAATGTCCTCAGAAACCCTCGCCAGCTTTTCTGAACTTAGCGGTGTCTTCTCGCAATTGTTCGGTTCCGAGTCAGGCGCCCTGTTTAGCTTACTTACGCAGCTTGGAGGCCTTTCTTCCGCCTCTCTCGGCGGTATTTCGTCGGAGATGGGCAGCTTGGCTGCCGCGCAGATGGGCAGCGGAGTGCTTTCAAGTGGAGCTTTTTCTTCAGAACTCGCTTTTCAGAAGGCGCTCGCCAGCTGGGAGACTGCCATTGGTCCATTTACAGGTAGTCTGGAGACCGCGTTCAGCGGATTTCCTTCCTTATGGGAAACGGCGTACAGTGAATTCGCGTCAAGCTGGCAAAGCGCCCTGCAGGGTTTGGCCGCAAGCTGGGAATCTGTATCATCAGGTCTTGGTTCGGTGGAAGTGAGCTCTCTATTCGCACATCTCGCAAGTTGGAGCGGGTTGGAAATGGGCTCTTCGAGTCTGCAATTTGTGCCTGCAAGCTGGAGCGAGTCAGCCTTCGGATCCTCCAGTTGGAGCGAATTGTTCCCCGATAGCAGTCTCTCTAGTCCCCTCGGTGCAAGTTGGAGTGCGCAGCCATTCGGAATCGGAGGCGCTGAGACTTTCAGGCCCCGGGATGCTGAAATTGTCTTTTATGGCGGCTTGCATTCAGACGAGAGGATCACGATTGGCGGTCAACCCATTCATCAGCAAGCGGACGGAACTTTCTTTTATCATTTTAAGTTTCAGGATGATGATTTCGAGATACCAGTCATCACCGTATCCTCAGACGGTGTTGAAAGAAGGAAGCTGAGACTGAGGTTCAGTCGTGAATCCGTTTCAGGGGCATCGCCTGCTGCCCCTCATTTTGAAGGGCATGGTGAATCGGCTACGAAAAAGCGCTTCTGAGGCGTTGCATTCACCATCAACGCGCACCGATGGCTTCCGCGAAAAAAGATCGTCTCAAAGAAGCCTTTTTCGATTATCTTGAGGTCGAAAAAAATGCATCTCCGCGAACCGTGATCAACTATCGGCATAGCTTGGAACTGTTTGAAAAGTTCGCCGGAGAAAAACCTCAGTGGTCGTCATATAAACCTGTTGATTTTCGCTCGTTTCTTTTGGAATGCATGAAGTCCGGAATGGCGCGATCGACTGTAAGGCTCACCTTTGCGGCCTTGAGAAGCTTTTATAAATACCTGGTTGAAAGAGCAGGGTTGACAGAGAACCCCCTCAAAGAAGTCATACTGCCTAAAATTGAAAAAAAGCTGCCGGTAGTTTTATCGACAACCGAGATGGATGAACTCCTTGCTACACCAAAAAAAATCGAGCGCCTAAATCAGGCTCCTGCCTGGTGTGCAGCGAGAGATGTTGCCATTCTGGAACTGTTCTACAGCAGCGGACTTCGAATCAGCGAACTCGCTGCATTAAACGTCCCAGACCTTGACTCCATCAGCGAAACGGTCCGTGTGCTAGGAAAAGGCCGCAAAGAGCGAATCGTTCCAGTCGGAGATGCAGCTTTAAGGGCAATCCAAGCCTATCGACACGAGGCAAAGGTTCTTTCTGGTCCTCTTTTCATCAGTAAGCTGCGCAAGCGGCTTTCGACCCGTTCCATCTGGCTGCTTTCAAAAAAGCACCTCGATCACACCTCTATTCAGTTGAGCGCCAGTCCCCATAAATTGAGGCACAGTTTTGCTACGCATCTGCTGGATAATGGTGCGGACTTACGAAGCGTTCAGACAATGTTAGGTCATGCGAATCTTTCCACGACTCAGATTTATACGCACGTGACCGTTGAACGTCTAAAGAAGGCTTATGACAAAGCTCATCCTCGAGCATAGCGAAGCCGTTGCTCATCACTGCTTCCTTTGATGCAAGAATCACAACAGCGGGAATTTAATCCGCATAGAAATTGATCGCAGCTGTCTGCAATCACTCGAATGAAACGAAAGAAAATCCCGGCCCGATCCGAAATTTCAGTCTCTGACACGTGGGACCTGACACAACTGTTTACCATTGAAGACGAGTACCGAGCAAATTTCAATCGACTTGCAAACTGCTACGCTAAAATTGCAGAGTTTAAAGGGCATTTAGGCGAGTCCGCGCAAAGTGTTCTCGCCTGCCTTGAATCAGAAAAAACTCTCGATTTGCTGACCGAGCGCCTAGGTCATTATGCCTCACTTAAAAATGCTGAGGATAGCTCCAATAACGAAAATTTGGCGCGCCATGCCGAACTGACAAATCTGTTAACCAAGGTACGAGAAACCACTTCCTTCATCAGTCCTGAACTACAACAGGTCTCCGACGCAGACTTCGAGCGGTTTATCGAAGATCCATTGTTAACAGAGTGGGTTGTGTATCTAAAGAAATTGCGCCGATACAAACAACACACATTGTCTCAATCCGAAGAACGTCTTCTCGCTTTGAGTGCTCCAGCGATTCGAGGACATTCCGAGACGTTCGCGCAGCTTACGAATGTCGACATGAAATTCGGGACTCTTGAAGACGAAGACCGTCAGCTCATCGAATTGTCGCAGAGCACTTACTCGTCACTGCTTCATCGCCCAAATCGTGATCTGCGCC
>JAFAXJ010000447.1 GCA_019241095.1 Verrucomicrobiota bacterium
CAAAATGAAGCTTAGCGCAAGATTGCTGATTACTATTTTTAAGCCGACTTTGGCAGTGCATTAACAAATTCTTTCCTCTTACTTCAATGCAGTCAGCGGCACCAACATATCAACCGTTACGACATGATTACGTAGCAGCGTCATCGAGCTACCTGGACCTTACACAACTTTTCTGTGGCCTCTTTCCCTGACCTGAATCAGTGCCATGAAGGGCTATCACCTCGATCCGAAAAGTCTCCGAGTCGCTCTAGTCATAGCTCCGCTCATCATAGCAACCATTGTGTTTTTTGTTGCTCGGCAGGTTTACTATGAAGAGCTCAAGGCTAGAAGTCGCTTAAACGATAGCTACTTCCTCCTCCAACAACTCACTGATTTACGGAACGAAATTGATCGGCTCGAAGACAGTGAAAGCAGCTTCTTGATAACCGGAGATTATTCGTCTCTCGTTCCTTACACTTTCGCGCGAATCGCCGTTCCGCTTCGTCTTCTGGTTTTGAAACAGCTTGTAGCGCACCAGGATTTGGCATCGGCAAAGATTGATAAGCTTGAGGCTTTGTTGCGTGAACAGGATCTTAAAATGACAGGGGCCATTACCTACTCCGGAGCGATGAGAACCTCGACAAGATTCGACGAGTTGCTTCCTCTACAAAAGATTCGCAGTGCCATTCTCGATTTACAAAACCAGGGAGACCAACTGCTGGCAAAACATCTGCTGGCCAGTGACAAACAACTTAACATCAGTGAGTTAGTATCACTCAGCTTGCTCGCCGTGGTAGGCGCGGTGGTGGTCGGGGCGGGCATACTCCTTCTGCGAATACGCCAACTTCAAAGCATTATCACTATCTGCGCTTGGACTCAGCGCGTTAACTTCAATGGCAAATGGATGCGCATGGAAGAGTTTCTCTGGGAACGTTTTCGCGTGAAAGTTTCACATGGAATTTCAGAAGAAGCCTTTGAAGGGGTGATGGGCATCGTTGGGAAAAAGCTGACGGTGTCCGATAATAGACCAGAAAAGCCGCCTAATCCGAAAGGCCGTCAAGAAGGTACGGCCGAGACCTGACAGACGTCTTCCTTCCAGCTCTCTCGTTTTCGTCCCCCGCCTCTTCGCTGCTCGTACTCTTAATCCGAAACTACGAGCTTCATCGCATCAGCGATCTTCTCGATTTTGATCAGGTTCGTCTTTCCAGAGATATTAAAAGGAGTTCCCGCAACAATCGCGATCACATCATCACCTCTCGCGGCAAGGTATTTGATGCCGGCTTCCGCCGCGAGTTTAACCAAATGCGCAGTACCGGTGAGAGGCTCAACCAGCACAGGTTCAACCCCCCATGTCAGTGAAAGCTTGCGGCATACTGCCTTCTCTGAGCATAACGCGATAATTGGCATGCTGGGCCGATGACAAGCTACTCGACGAGGAGTTCCTCCCGAAGCGGTCGCAGCAACTATCGCCCTTGCTGAAAGAGAATGCGCGATTGTGCAAACCGCGCTACCAATTGCTCCTTCCAGAAAAGTAACCTCCGGCAGGGCAGGAGGTGCGGGTAATTCTCCCGCCATCCAGGCCTCCTCTGTCCGGGACGCGATTGTTGCCATGGTTCGCACGGACTCCACAGGAAACCGGCCCACAGCCGATTCCGCGGATAACATCACAGCGTCAGTGCCGTCCAGGATGGCGTTTGCGATGTCAGCTGCTTCGGCTCGAGTTGGCTTATGAAATGTAATCATCGATTCCAACATTTGTGTCGCGGTAATCACCGGAACGCCTGCCCGCCGGCATGCCGAAATGATCAGTTTCTGAGCGATTGGAACCTCTTCAAAGCTCATTTCGAGAGCTAAATCTCCTCGCGCTACCATCACTCCGTGACACTCCCTGACGATGTTTTGTATGTCTTCCAGGGCGTTCTTTCGCTCGATCTTTGCGATTACAGGTATCGAGGCTCCTCGCTCGGAGAGAGCCTGTTTAAGCAAACGTACATCAGAAGAGGATTGCACAAAAGACAGGGCTAAAAAGTCGAGTTCCTCCGCAATAGCAAAATCCAAATCGATGTAGTCTTTGGTAGTTAAAGAGGGCAACGAAACAAGACAGTTGCGCAGGTTCACACCCTTGTTGCTCTTAAGCTCTCCTCCTCGCTGAATCTCGCACAACACTTCACCATGAGGCCGAACTTCAAGGACCTGTAACTCAATGTTCCCATCGTCCAAAAGGATTATCGTTCCGACCGACACATCGTTGGCTAAGCCTTTAAAAGTGACACTAATCTTTTCAGACGTGCCAACTGTCGGAATGCCGCTTAGAACGGTTTTGTTGCCGCGAATCAACTGGATCTGGCCATCTTTTACCTCTCCAATTCTGATTCGCGGACCTCGAAGGTCGCCGAGAATACCAACGAATACTCCCATTTCGTCCGCAACCTTGCGGATCCGTTCGACGAGAAATTTCGCCTGTTCAGCTGACCGATGTGAAAAGTTAAGCCGGGCAACATCCATTCCAGCGTCTATCAGGCGACGCAGCACTTCCTCGTCTTCAGTGGCGGGTCCCATTGTCGCCACGATTTTTGTCCGTTTAGCAGGTCGAGCCATCCCGCCAATACTGTCCCATGGGAATGTTGAGAACAAGGCCTGATCTTCGGCGAAAGAACGCTGGTATCAGTCCCACGGGTGTCATGAGTTCTCATAGATCTCGTGGCTGGACTTTCAGACCTCCCATCACGCGGCAAACGAACTGCTCCTATGTTTGCTATTGAAGATTATCCAGGTCCGAGCGGCGATGAACCCGATAAGGAAGGCGCACCTCCATCTCGGTCCGATGAAAGCATGACTCAGCCAACCTCCGATCCTCAGCCGAAAGTAAAGGAAGGGGAATAAAATAGAATTAGCTTAGATTGCGGGCTCGACAAGCTCGATGCCCGCAAATCGCAGAGCTTTCATCGCTTCTGAAATATGACGGTTTCGAACTAAGACGTAATCAGTATCATAGGTTCCAATTGGTAAAATACCGATCCCAGACTGTGCTAGTGGAACGGCCACAGATACCAAAACGCCGACGAGATCAAGGTCAAACGGGCCTTCTATTTTCAGAGCTCGCCAGCCGCGACTCGACGGGCTGCCGTCGGGAACAAATTTGTCTTCACAGACGACGCTGAGTTCATCGCGGGTCCGGCTGATAGAAAGGAATGCGTCTCCGACAGCCCAATCCGGTATGGGCATGCTCGGTTCGAGACGACTGATTGCGAGCAACTGCGGCAAGACAATGACCCGTAAGGCGTTCATGGGATTATCAACATGACATCGAATTTTCGTTTGCGCCAATACCAGTTTGGAGCCGGTAACTCCAAGCAGTTACAAATCTGTAACTACATTTGCTTTTCCCCTCTTTGGATGCATTCTATCGACTCCGTTTTATGCAAAATCTCCCGGGATTCCGTGACTTCTATCCTGAAGATTGCGCGTTTCGAAATTATTTGTTCAAAACGTGGAGGGAAGTAGCGCGTTCATTTGGTTTTCTGGAGTATGACGCTCCGATTCTTGAGCCGACTGATCTTTACAAAAGAAAAAGCAGTGAGGAGCTAAAGACACAGCTCT
>JAFAXJ010000452.1 GCA_019241095.1 Verrucomicrobiota bacterium
CGGACTGCGCTTTGGCTGGTTTTGCTGGCAGGCTTTGGGGCAGGCGCGCTGTTTTTTGGCAGACAGCTACCGACGAGTTTTCTGCCGGACGAAGACCAGGGATATTTCTATATCAATCTGCAACTTCCCAATGCCGCTTCATTGCAACGCACAGACGAGGTCTGTCGCAAAATCGAATCGATCCTCGCCCAGACTCCAGGGGTGCAGTACACCACGGCCGTGGTCGGGTTCAGCTTGTTAAGCCAGGTCCAGACTACTTTTAATGCATTTTTTTTCGTCACCCTGAATTCGTGGGAAACGCGGAAAAGTCTGGCAAAACAGTATCAGGTCATCAAGGGCCGATTGAACCTACGGCTAATCCAACTGCCAGAAGGAACCGTTTTTGCGTTCTCCCCGCCCGCGATTCCGGGCGTTGGTGCGGCCGGCGGGGTTACATTCATTTTGGAAGATCGGGCCGACAAAGGAGTTGAGTTCCTCGCCAACAACGTTGAACGCTTTGTTAATGCGGCCCGCCAACGACCGGAGTTGGCGCGCGTTACCACTACATTACTCCCCAATGTGCCCCAGCTTTATGTGGAGGTAGACCGGCAGAAATCGCTGAAGCAGGGGCTTGCATTGAACGACATTGAGCAAACGCTCCAAACCTTTCTTGGAGGCTCTTTCGTTAATTTTTTCAATCGGTTTGGGCGGCAGTGGCAGGTTTACGTCCAGGCCGATAATGAGTTTCGGACGAGCGCTGACGCAATTGGCGGATTTTATGTCCGGAACAATGGTGGCAATCCCGTACCGCTCGCTGCGGTAACGCGAATCGAGTCCCGCTTCGGCCCTGAATTTAGTATGCGGTACAACCTTTATCGCTCTGCACAAATCCAAGCGACTGCGGCGCCTGGCTACAGTTCAACCCAGGCGATGAGCGCTCTGGAAAATGTATTTCGACAAACGATGCCTTCAGAAATGGGGTGCGACTATCTTGGGATGTCTTTTCAAGAAAAGAAGGCTCAGCAGGGCGCATCTCCGGTAATCATTTTCTCATTGTCACTATTGTTCGTCTTTCTGATCCTTGCTGCTCTATATGAGAGTTGGTCACTCCCGGTCAGCGTCTTACTGAGCACTCCGGTGGCTGTTTTCGGAACGTTGGGCGCGCTCTGTCTGCGACGGACCGTACAAGCCGCAATCTTTCCGCCGATTCTTGTGCAGATCGAAAACAATGTTTATGCGCAGATTGGGCTAGTGATGATCATCGGCTTGGTCGCGAAAAATGCCATTCTGATTGTCGAATTTGCCAAAGTTGAACATGAACGCGGTGCAGATCTGGTCGACGCGGCCCTTGGCGGCGCCCGGCTTCGGCTTCGCCCCATATTGATGACCTCCTTCGCGTTTATTGCGGGCTGCGTGCCTCTCGCATTCGCATCAGGCTCAGGAGCATTGGCGCGCCAGGTGTTAGGTACCGGAGTCATTGGAGGCATGTTTGCGGCTAGCCTTCTTGCCATCTTTTTGATGCCGGCAGGATTTTGCGCAGTGGAACGAATAGCCGTCTTCGGTCGCCTTCGGAGACGTCAGCCAAAAACTGTGCTTGAGCCGGCACGTAATAAGGAGGCTGACATATAGCAGGTCTCGAATGTCTACCTTCTTTATTCATCGCCCGATCGTCGCGATTGTCATTTCCCTTGTCACGGTAATGCTCGGCGCATTGGCCGTAGGGATCCTTCCGGTAAGCTTGTTCCCGGATATCATTAATCCGGAAACCGTTATCACGGCCAACTATACCGGGGCCGACGCACGGACGGTTGAACAATCTGTCGCTACACCGATCGAGCAGCAGATGAGCGGCGTCGACAACATGAACTATATGTATTCCGTCAATGCCAATAGCGGCCAGATGGTATTGACGGTCGATTTCGATTTAAACACAGATCCGAACACCGATCAGATTCTCACCCAAATGCGTCAGGCGCAGGCGTCTTCTCAATTGCCGACTGCGGTGACAAATCTTGGGGTGACAGTGCAAAAATCTCTTTCTGCTCCCTTGATGGTGATTGCGTTGTATTCGCCCGATGGCAGTAGAGACGCCCTTTTCCTTTCCAACTTTGCGTATATCAATCTCAATGATGCTCTCACTCGAGTGCGGGGCATTTCTAATGTCCAGATCTCAGGCGCCGGCCAGTACGCCATGCGTCTGTGGCTAAGACCAGATAAGCTTGCGCAACTTAGTATGACGGTGCCGGACATCGTTAACGCCGTTCAGGCGCAGAACGCCGTCAATTCCGCTGGCCAGATTGGAGGTGAACCGGTTGCAAAGGGACAGGAGTTTACCTATACGGCGCGTTCGAAGGGTCGCCTCGTCAGCTCCGAAGAATTTGGCGATATTGTGGTCCGGGCGCAGCCAAATGGCGGGATGGTGCTTTTGCGGGATGTTGGTCGGGTGGAGCTTGGCGCACAGGCGTACAACACAAAGGGGCGGCTCAACGGCCGGCCCGCTGCTGTGATTTCGGTCTATCAACTGCCCGGGACGAACGCGTTGGCTGCGGCAAGCGGGGTGAGGAAGCTGATGGCGCAGCTTAAGGAGCACTTTCCTTCTGGGTTGGATTATGTGATCTCGCTGGATACCACCAAGCCGGTAACGGCGGGGAT
>JAFAXJ010000112.1 GCA_019241095.1 Verrucomicrobiota bacterium
CATGAGAATCGGCTCTATTTCGCAGCACTGCAGCACCGGCTCCGTCTCCAAATAGGACGCACGTATTTCGGTCCGTCCAGTCCACGATGGAACTGAGCTTGTCGGCCCCGATGATCAAAATGGTATTGTAAACATGCGTTGAGATAAATTGTTGAGCAACCTCAAGCGCATACAGAAACCCGGAACAAGCGGCCGAAATGTCGAAACAGGCAGCATTCATGGCACCGAGTTTTCTCTGCACCCAACAGGCGGTTGCGGGAAAAAGCATATCTGGCGTTGCGGTGGCCACAATAATCAGGTCAATTTCGTGTGGCGCGACCTTGGCTTGCTCCATGGCCTCGAGCGCCGCCTTGTAAGCCATGTCGCTTGTTGCTTCACTCTCTTCTGCTATACGGCGTTCGGCGATTCCGGTTCGAGTTCGGATCCATTCGTCCGAAGTATCGACCATGTTTTCCAGGTCTTTATTCGTGAGAGTACGGGCCGGTACATAACTGCCCGTCCCAATAATCGAAACCGTTCTTTGTGGTTTACTGGATCGGCGTGGAAGCCGTGGCGAACTTCTCATTGTAAGCTTGCACCTCTCGGACGATAAGCGGGTTTATCTCATGTTTGATCGATTCCGCAGCAGCGCGAATCGCATTCTTAATCGCCAACGCCGAGCTTGCTCCATGAGCAATAATGCAAATTCCATTGACTCCGAGCAAAGGCATTCCCCCGTACTCTTCGTAATTGATCTTTTTCCGAATCGATTTGAATGCGCCTGAAGCAAGTTTAGCGCCGAGTTGGCGAAGCGGGTTACGATACAATTCTTGCTTCAACCAGCTAAAAATAGCTTCAGCGAGAGCTTCGGACGTTTTGAGAACGACATTGCCTGTAAAGCCATCGCACACCACCACCTCTGCAGGATTTTCAAAAACATCATGTCCCTCGATATTGCCGCGAAATGCGAGATCACTGAGGCGCAGGAGTTTGAAAGCTTCCTTCGTTACGTCATTTCCTTTCATATCCTCCTCTCCGATTGACATCAGGGCTACGCTCGGCTTTGGATAACCAAGCACGGTGCGAGAAAAGACTGCGCCCATCAGCCCGAATTGAACCAGGTTTTCCGGAGTCGAATCGGGATTAGCTCCAGCATCGATCAAAACAAAAACATTACTTTTCGTTGGCAGCAAGCATGCAACTGCAGGTCTTTCAATCCCTTTGAGAGTTCTCAATTTCAGTACAGCAGCAGCCACGGCGGCACCCGTGTGACCGGCAGAGACAACTGCGTCGGCAGAACCGCTTTTAACCAAGTCTACAGCTCTGCAGATCGAAGCATCTTTTTTGGTTCGAACTGCTTTCGCCGCTGCTTCGCGCATATTAATCACTTCAGAAGCATTGAAAATCTCGATCCGCGGGTCCTTGTAATTCAGATGTTTCAATTCGCTTTCTATAGTGGCCGAATTGCCCACCAGAAAAAGTTTTTCGATTGAGGGGCTTTCACGAATAGCAAGAACAGCTCCCTCAATCGTATTCCGCGGGGCATAATCGCCGCCCATAGCGTCTAAAGCGATCCGCATAACGCAGCTAAGTTAGCGTATTGCCGGACACTGCCGAGTTAGGCTGCTTAGCGCAAGACCTTTTGTGGATCAACCAGGAATTTCGGTCCGGACAAGGTTTTGAACAGCGGCAAGCCCGGGCTCACTTCCCTTTCTCTCAAAAATCAAATCAGAACGCTGGCCAAAAGCGACGCTGGAGAAAGAAGAGGGCAGTGTAAATTCCTCCGATCAGCTCAAACGACTTCCACCGACAAAACTTGTCGGCCTCTGTAGTAACCGCAAGAGGGACAAGCAATGTGACCGCGAACCCGACTGCCGCATTGAGGACAAGTAGTCAGTTGAGGCGCATGCCAACGATTTGCAGCTTTCCGCGTCCGCAAACGCATCTTCGACGTTCTTCGTTTAGGTACTCCCATCTTAGGTCAATTTTTCAAATTTAAGTCATTTAAAGCATCCCAGGAGCTCGGCAGATTATCATCAGCACGCTCAAGCCGGGCGCCGTCGCATACCGTATTGCGATCCCAGTCGCAGCGCGGATGAGCCGGAAGAGCGAGCAGGATATCCTCACGAACGAACGGCGTCAAGTCGACCTCGTCATTCCCGCTCAGGTCGATTTGGACAGCGAAATCGTCGACAGCGATTGAGTAATTGAACGGAGTAAGACAGCAAACACAAACTAATTCAAGGTCTACCCACAGCCGACCGCTAACTATGAGACCCGACTCGGTTTTGCCGATGTGGAGCGAGTAAGCAACAGCGTTGAGTGGCCTTCCTTCACTCGCAGGAAGCTCAAGGATGTCGCAGGTTTCTTTGCCTTCGATGTGAAGCCCTTCTGAAGGAATCTGCTTTAGATGTACTTTCATGACCGATCACCTTTGTTCAAACGAGCCTCTCTAAGATTACAACTGAGGCGATTGATACTTTTGTTTTAAGGCCCTAACCACTAAAGATGGCACGAATGATTCTACGTTTCCACCTAGTCGAGCGATTTCCTTTACAATCCGCGAACTGATATAAGTGCATTCTTCGGCAGGCATCATAAAAATTGTTTCAATATGCGGCCGCATTTTACGGTTCATAAGGGCCATCTGAAATTCAAATTCAAAGTCGGAGATTGCTCGTAAACCGCGCACAATTGCGTTTGCTTCGTGGGCGCAAGCGAAATCCACAAGCAGTCCTTCCAATCGCACAACACGCAAGTTCGGGACAGACTTACAACTTTCCTTTAGCAGATCTATTCTTTCGTGAAACGAAAACAGGGCTGTTTTCTGTTTTTCTTCGTTCGAGGCGACAGCCACGATCAGTTCATCAAACAGTGTACAGGCTCGATAAATCACGTCCAAATGTCCGTTGGTAACGGGATCAAAACTGCCAGGGTAAATTGCTTTCCGCATTGCTCCCTTAATCTTGAGTAGGGAATTTACTCCCACAAGGAGATTGGGCAGCATCTCTGAGGCGATCGAGCGTTTGTGTCAAGCTTAGCTCTCCAGGCTTGAAGTCAGGTCCTGCAATATCTGAGCTTTACGTTGATAAAGAAGAGATTTTGGACAGCTGCGAAGCCTTGTACCAAACTGACCGTTAAAGAGACCCGACATTCTTCTTAGCGCTTTGATGGGAGCAGGCGCGGAATTTCTCGAAATTGTGGCAATAGCTTACGCATTGGCCCGATCCGGATTTGTTCGAGAAGCTCTGTGGGGTAGCATCGTCGCGG
>JAFAXJ010000203.1 GCA_019241095.1 Verrucomicrobiota bacterium
TGCAATTCAACAGTATCCTCTTTAAACTAGATCCGGACGCCGTTGCGCATTTACCAAGAAAAAAGGACGGTGGAATCAGTGCTTTTGCGTTAGGAATAGCTGCATGCGAGGTGCACAGGTTCACTCTTGCGGAGCTTCGGTCAGGGCTGGAAGCTTGTTTGAAAGCTAACCTCGAAATCGTTACCACCCAACTGGACTCGAGATTGATTCTTGAAAAACTGATCATCAAGTTAACCGCTCCAGCGATTGATTGAAACTCTCTTGATTGCTTCAGCGCATCATCGCTTGCGCGCATCATCGCTTGCGCGATCTGCTGCGAACTGCTCTCGCGGTACTGTACTTGATCAAACGTTTTTTTGGTTCGATTTTGGCGATGCCTGTGCCTTTCTTCAGTGCCACAATCTGGTCTCGTAGGAGAGCAGCACGCTCATACTCCAGATTCGCGGCAGCAATCTGCATTTCTTCTTCCAATTCGCGCATGGCTTCCGTCAGATTGAAGTCTCCTCCGCTTTCTCGTATAACGGATTCCTCAATCTGCTTACCTTTTAGCACCGCATGCAGGCTTTCTTGAACTGCTCGTTTCACGCTTGTAGGCGTTATGTTATTCTTCAGGTTATACTCTATCTGTCGCGATCGCCGGTATTCAGTAATCGAAATTAGTTTCTGAATACTATCAGTTAACAGGTCTGCAAATAGCACGACTTCTCCGTTTACGTGCCGAGCAGCGCGGCCCGCAGTTTGAATCAGGGAGGTCTGGCTCCTAAGAAATCCTTCTTTATCTGCGTCTAAAATACAAACTAAACTCACTTCCGGTAGATCTAGTCCTTCCCGGAGCAAGTTAATCCCTACCAAGATATCGAAATCTCCGGCCCGCAAGGAACGAAGTATTTCAACACGCTCGATTGCGTCGATCTCGCTATGCAGATATCTCACCTTCAAACCGACATCACGAAGATAGTCTGTGAGATCTTCCGCGGTCCGTTTAGTTAAGGTAGTGATAAGAACGCGTTCCATCTTTTCAGTGCGCTGCCGGCACAGCTCGATGGTTTCGTCTATCTGCCGTTTGAGCGGACGCAACGTTATTTTTGGATCGAGAAGTCCTGTGGGACGGATGATTTGTTGCGCGATCAGGCGTGAGCCTGGCGTGTAGACATCGAATTCAGCGGATGTGCGCCCGGTCAGCATCGGCACTAAAACGGGCTCAGTTTCCTCTTGTCCGATTCGTGTCCGCGAATGCGGAATGTAACCGGTATTACCTGCAATGCTGTTCTGGACTTCAAATTCGGCTGGAGTAGCGCTGATATATAGTATCTGGCCCGGCGTATCCATAAACTCTGGGAAGTTGAGCGGCCGATTATCCAGGGCACTTGGGAGCCGGAACCCATATTCTACAAGGACCGTTTTGCGGGACCGGTCTCCTTCATACATCCCCCCGATCTGTGGGATGGTGGCGTGCGACTCGTCCACGACCAGCAGAAAATTACGCGGAAAGAAGTCGAGGAGAGTATAAGGCCTTGAACCGGCAGGCCGGGCGCTAAGATGCCTTGAGTAATTTTCGATCCCGTTGCAAAAGCCCATCTCCTGCATCATCTCGAGATCAAAATCGGTACGCACTTTGATTCGCTGCGCTTCCAGGAACTTGGCTTGGCTTTCAAACCATCTTACCCGCTCATCAAGTTCTTCGCGAATAGCGCGCAATGCTCGCTGCATTTTGTCATGGGGAGTGACGAACTGTTTTGCCGGATAAACCGCAATCCGATCGACCACGCCCAGAACCTGACCTGTAAGTGGATCAAAACGAGAGATCATATCAATTTCGTCCCCGAAGAACTCGATACGAATTGCTTCCTCATCGTAAGTTGCTGGAAAAATCTCTACCACGTCGCCGCGAACACGGAAGCGACCTCTAGTAAACGCTACGTCGTTGCGTTCGTAGAGCATATCTACAAGCTTAGCCAGCAAAAGTTCGCGTGATATAGTTTGTTCCTTGTTAACCACGCAAACCATATTGGCATAGTCCTCAGGTGATCCCAGACCATAGATACATGAAACGCTTGCAACGACTAACACATCTTTGCGGGACAGCAGTGAGCTGGTCGCCGACAAACGAAGCCGTTCGATTTCTTCATTAATAGAAGAATCCTTCTCTATATAAGTGTCAGTCCTGGGAATATAAGCTTCCGGTTGATAGTAATCGAAATAGCTAACAAAGTATTCGACGGCATTGTTCGGAAAAAATTGTTTAAATTCGCTGAAAAGCTGAGCCGCCAGAGTCTTGTTATGAGAGATGACCAAAGTCGGTTTGTTCATCGCCGCGACCACGTTAGCGGCAGTAAAGGTCTTTCCGGAACCGGTAACACCAAGCAAGGTCTGGTGGCGGTTTCCCGCCTGCATCGACCGAACCAGTTGATCGATAGCAGCCTGTTGATCACCACGAGGCCTGAATCGGGATGAGAGTACAAATGACATCAGGGAGAGCTTCCTTTACTGCTCCAGCATCACTGGATTACTCAGCACCCCGATTTTCTCTACTTCAACTTCTACGAGATCGCCAGGCGCAAGAAACCTCGGAGGTTTCATTGCATCACCTACTCCGGAGGGAGTTCCGGTCAAAATGACAGTTCCCCGATACAAGGTAGTGCTTCCGCTTAAGAACTCGATCAACGTCGGAACATCGAAAAGCATGTCGGCGGTAGTTGAGTTCTGTCGAGTGTCTCCATTCACCCGAGTAGAAATGCGGAGGGAATTGGGATTAGGAATCTCGTCCCGAGTGACCAGAGTAGGGCCGAGCGGAGCAAAAGTATCGAATCCTTTTCCCTTACAGAATTGACCGCCCCCGAATTTCCGCTGCCAATCGCGAGCGGTGACGTCGTTTGCCGCAGTATATCCAAGCACCACGTTCAGAGCCTCTTTTTTTGAGACATTCTTGCAATCGCGTCCGATTACCACGGCGAGTTCGCACTCGTAATCCACCTCTTGGCTCGGCAACTTGACAGGCAAATTGATCGGATCGCCAGGGTTCTGTAACGTATTTTTCCCCTTAACGAAAAGAACAGGTCGTTCGGGAATCTTTGCCCCTGTTTCTTCAGCGTGTTTTCTGTAATTCAGTCCGATGCAAAGAAACAGAGGAGGATCCACGGGGGCTAACAACTTCACCATGTTTGCTTCCCTGTCTGTGGTCTTAAACTCTTCGTAAATATCGCCCGCGATATCGAGGCATCGGCCGTCTGGCTGCTCGGCTGCATAACGAATTAAACCATCCTGCGCAAGGTAACGGAGAAGACGCATCCGGAAGTGTAAAGGAGCCGGAGCAGTTGAACAGTAAAATGTTGGCGGCTCCGTTTAGCGGAAGCAGCGGATGCCGCGGGTTCAGCGAAGTAGAGTCAAAAGTCAGTAGTCGATGGAGTCGTCCGGAGGCAGCCAAGATGTTGACCCAGTACTTCAGTGCTGGGCACCGGCATAACCCAGCAAAACGCGCTTTCAAGGGCGATCGATCGAGCGGGCTAGAACGTGAAATGAAGCCGGCAGCTGACCTTTACCGGTCCCTCCACTGCACCGCTGAACGAAGCGACACCTCCACGTGGCCCGCCTGATCATTATCTCTTTAACAATTTCACTGTACTGCGATGACGGGCTGCAAATACTATCGTAAAAAACAGTGCGAAAACTGTTCTGGCTGTCAGCTCGCCTCCAAGAAACCACACAATCCGGTACTCGAGATCGTCGGTCATTTCAGTTCCGTTTTTTACCTTTTGAAACGAGTGTTCATGACGCCACGATGAGAAGGGAAGAACCTTTGCAGTATCGACCAAGATCGTAGGGCGCTTCACATCCAGCCACATCCCGGCCCAATGGAGAGGGATCCCAAAGGCACTGACCACAAGATAAAAGGATTCGCCTTTTCTAGCCCGGTTCGATGCCTCTATTTTTTTCACAGTGAATCCCGGCGGGGAAATCTTAGTGATATTATGCGGGTTTTGATGAAACTCGAATAGCGCCTCTTGCGAGGCCGGGATGACGACCGACTTACGGAACTTCACGGCTCCCTACACAGCATGAGATGCCGCGGTGGCACACTCGGTTTCTTCGGTTTTGGCCGAAGCAGTTTCTTCATCCACATCCACCGACTCTTCTAAGGTATCCAGCGCATTTGCTTCACCCGCTCCAATCAGCGGATCAGCAGTATCGGCGTGTGGCGACGATTGAACATGCCCTTTTTCAGGTTCCGAGTCCGCTAACTCTTCTTCGGCAGGATCAATGATCGTCCCAGCCGCGGGCTCCGGAACCAGAGCCTGCTCCTGGGTTGGACTAATATTCAGGGATGCTGCCTCGGTGTAGGAAGATTCGCCCGGATCTATGGCTCGTTCCTTGTCGGCGGCAACTCGGGGCTCTCCCTGCTGCGCGGCGGTACTCGGTTTTCCGGTCGACTCAACCGGTTTTGGAGCTAAAGGTAAGTCCACAGTGCCGTCAGCAAATTCGATGATGTGCCCCGCCCTTCCCAGCCAAATGAAATCCGTCGCTAAAGCCGTTCTGGCCTGCTGGTATTCGGGACTGGTATCTTGCGTAGCTTTTTCGCCCAGCAATTTCGATAAGACCCTTTCCGCAAGCTGTTTTCTCGTGATTTTCGGATAGGACCTGATGGTAGATAAGATCGCGGAGACTGCAGGTGAAACGGAAGCTTGATTTGGATTAAAAAGCTGTGGACGCACAGTGGAAATGTAGAGAATTCGCTTTTTGTGCTTGAAAACATGTAGCCCTCCCTGGTTAAGACCATGTCGTAGGGCGCCGGCAATTTGGGCAGGAAAACGATTCTCGCGATCCCTGGCCCTGCGAATAGAAGCGACAATGTTCCTGTCCGGTAAATGGCGCGCTAAGTCGCCGGGTATCTCAGCAGCCAGGCAAGGTCTTACCAGACCAGGAAAATGATGCTCACGGAAATGGTGTTCTACCGCTTGAAAGTTCTCAAAAGTAATGTCCCCGCCATCTTTATTCCTGAATGTAACGACTTTTCGAACCTCATCTTTCCACTGTTCAACAGCCTGTGGATTTGAGGTGATTTCAATTGTCCTTCGATAATCCTCAAAGCCCATACGACGACTGAACCTCTGTTCGTAAAGCGCGCGTAAAGCAGGCTGAAAACCGTGGTAACT
>JAFAXJ010000510.1 GCA_019241095.1 Verrucomicrobiota bacterium
CCAGCTAAAATTGCTAGTTGAAACTGCATTGATAGTTTTGTTGCTATAGGATTAACTCCTCATAATAGCTTTCTTTCTACTTTCAACAGTGCGAGATCACAGCTTACGCCCGCAATGGGTTGTTCTACAGCATTTTGCTTATTGCAAAAAAAACTAACGTTTTGACCGGTTGCAACAAGAAGCAAGTCCATAATTACATACAATTCGAAATTAGTCTGAACTTTACACTTGTCCTGAGTCCGTGGAATTGCTGCGGTGTTTCGCGATAACAAGCAGGGGAACTCAAGGCCCTTAAAGATCACGGTTCACAATACGCTAAGATCCCCAGGTGAAATTGTGAATAAACCCGCCCAAAAACTTGACAGATCAACTCAAATCTCTCCTGTCGACAACCTTCCTCTATGACACCTAATAACCAAATTGTTCCAGATGGGCGGCTCAAGATCGACGGATTCGAGATCTTCGTCGTGAAAGTGCCGAACTGTCTTCGCAGATGGCTCTTTCTCTTATTAAAGACAAACAACGGAAATGTCGGTTATGGAGAGTGCTGCTGGCATGGGGATTGGCCGGGGATCTTGGAGAGCGCCACTATTTACGTCGAGGAAATCAAATTGCTCCTGAGGAGGTTTGTCTTGGGGAAAAGCCCATACATTGTAGAAAAATTATGGCAAGACTTCTACCTTTCCGGACATTCCTCGCGGGTTGCGGGACCGGTCAACATCGCCGCCTTTAGCGCTATAGAGATAGCCTGCTGGGATTTGATCGGAAAGGAACTCGGGCAGCCTGTATACAACCTTCTAGGAGGCATGGTCCGAGACAAGGTGAGGACATACTGCTACCTGCCCGGCCCATTTCTGGGGGCTGATCCGAAAGCGATCGCGGAGAGGGCTGTAGCACAGCTCGAACGAGGTTATACGGCGACGAAGCTCGATCCGGTCGAAGAGTTTGTATCAGAAGATACCCTTCCTAGGCTGGACGAGGTGGAGGCTATAATTAAGGCCATTCGCGAAGCAGTGGGAAGCCGATGTGACCTCATGCTAGGCACTCACGGACAGTTTGACACCCATACCGCAATACGGTTTGCCAAGCGGCTCGAACCATACGAGCTAGCCTGGTTCGAGGAGCCGGTGCCGCCGGAAGATGTCGAGGCGATGAGCCGCGTGGCTCGAGCCACGAGCATACCGATCGCGGCGGGAGAACGGCTAATGACAAAGTTTTCTTTTGCCAAATTGATGGAACGGCAGGCCGTGAGCATCTATCAGCCGGATCCGAACTGTTGCGGGGGCATTTTGGAAACGAAGAAAATCGCCGCGTTAGCCGATTGTCATTACGCCGTGATCGCGCCGCACATGTACGGTGGCCCCTTGTCCCTCGCCGCTTCAATTCAGGTTGATGTCTGCACGACCAATTTTTACATCCAGGAGAATAATGTGCTTGGGTTCCATGACGAAGTTCTGAAAGAGCCCGTGAGATGGGAGCGCGGTTTCATCAAGCCCTCTCCCCGGCCGGGGCTTGGATACGAGTTGAACATGGCCGTAGTATTGAAGCACTCGGAAGTGCGCTCGTCGTCCTGACACGAACGAATGCTTCTGAGAGAGTCGTAGAACGGGTAAGCTCTCGCTAAATTAAGCTCGCTTCCTTGAAGACGTCCAGACACCGACGATTCAACAGCTCCGCATTCTAGTTCACGCCTTCATTCGCTCGGAATGTGGTGAAGCAAACATGCGTGTGGCGCTCAAATGACGCCGCTCCTTTCAATCAACGATTCAATGCCTTATGAGTCAACCGCGGATGTACAACGACTATTGGTTTCCTTCCACGGTGATATCAATTTCAACGCCTTCGGTTAGAAGGGAGGTCTGCCTCTACGCCGCCTGACGTGCCTGGTTTGATCGCAAAAGCCGAGCGCATCCTTCACCATGCATAGATCCAGGTGTACGTGCTATAGCGGGTATAATCCGGAGGACGAATCCCGTAGATTTGTCCGTTGGCTTCTTTGCCACAACGGCACACGAGACGAATCCTCGGGTAAAAAGGACCGGATCTTCCTCGTGAAACGGTAAGCCGAAAAACTATGATCAGCTTGATTCAGGTGAGTTACTCCGGCAGCCGGTAGATGGTAAACTCCCCGGTTAAAGTAATAAGTTCTCAGGAAATAGCCCTCAAGGCCCGAAGAAAGAGAAAATGCTTCTTGCGAGCCACCAATATACGCCCGCATGATCGCTTCCAGATAGCTGAAGCTAGTGCCCTGGGACGCCATCGTGACCTGATAAAGCTTTCTTCCCGGCAGCTCTAACAATTTTCGCGGAAAACTCGTCTTCCAATGCGGAACGATGACGCCGATAGTTTTCGTTTTCAGAGTACGCAACGATCTAGCAATGTGATTGACTTTATAGCCAAACCTCTTCACGCCCCCGAGGACGTTCAGCCGTGTTGTCGGTGAAACCATTTTTGGCCGATTCAAAGCGCGAGAAATGGTTGAAGGGCTTACGCCCAGCTCTGAAGCGAGTTCAGCAAGATCCATCGCCTAAGGAAATCCATCTTCTGGTCGTGAGCTTCTCGGACCCCTGGTCAAGGGTGGTGCGATCCAAGGCATAATCAACGGGCTTAAAGCATAACACCTCTCGCTCCCCTGGAACTTGCACCGCGGGAGGCTTATTTTGCCGGCACACAGGTTGAACAAATGGGCAGCGACTGGCGAACTTGCAGGCCGTGTTCTTATCATCTCTCAGTTCAATGTTGGAGAGCCTTAGATTGCGTTCCCATTTTTTGCCAATTGTGGGCACCGAATTCAGTAGAAGCTCCGTGTAAGGATGTATCGGATTGGTCAGAATTTGGTCTGACGAGCCATATTCGATAATGTTCCCGCGGTACATAATGGCAACATAGTCACTCAGATAGTAGGCGGTGGACAGGTCATGGGTAATGTAGATAAAGCTGACGTTGTATTTTTCCTTCAGGCTTAGGAACATGTTGACAATGTTCATTCGTAGTGATGCGTCGATCATGCTGACGGGCTCGTCGGCAATGATCAATTTCGGCCGTGGGATCAGGCCGCGTGCGACGGAAATACGCTGCAGCTCGCCGCCAGAGAATTGATTGGGATATTTGCCCGCAACACCTTTAATGTCCAGTCCGACCGAGGATAGCGCGTCTGCGACAATGTCCCTGGCTGCCTTTCTGCCTTTTGCGACTTTCAGGTTCAGCGCTGTATCGTACAAGTAGGAGTCGACGCACTTGCGCATGCTGAACGTTTCAAACGGGTTCTGAAAGATCGGCTGTACGGCCCGGTAGTAGGCAAGCCGATCTCTATTAAGATGGCAGCCGAAAATGCTTTTTCCTTCCAACAGAACATCACCTGATGTTGGCTCCTGCAGCTTCAGAATGATTTTTGCCAAAGTGGTTTTTCCGCTGCCCGATTCGCCCACAATACTTAAGATACTAGGAGCGCGCTTGGCGAGCGAAAGACTAACGTTATCAACGGCCACCAATTCAGTCCCAAACAGGAGTCCACCTATCCTGAATACTTTCGTAACGTCTTTAACTTCCAACAAATGATCGCTCATTCCACGTTCTTCCTGGCTTGCAGCGGCTCACGATGCAGGTAACAGGCGACGAAGCGATCGGGTTCAACTTCCATCAACGACGGCATCTCTTTGTGACAAACATCCATCACAAAAGGACAGCGCGCCGCAAATCGGCAACCCAGTGGCGGATCGATCAAGCTGGGCGGACGACCACTGATCCCAACGCGGTGCTTGTCATCGCCAACATGAGGCAGCGACTGGATAAGCATTTGGGCGTAAGGATGCAGCGGTTTTTTAAACACCATCTCCGTCGGGCCGATCTCGACAATTTTGCCGTTATACATGATCGCGATGCGGTGAGTGATCTGATAATGCACCCCGATATCATGCGACACGATGACCAGGGAGTTTTTCATCTGTTCCTGAACCTGTGCCAGCATAAGCAGAATGCCCTTCTGAATGACAACATCAAGCGCCGTTGTCGGCTCATCGGCCAGAACGATTTGCGGATGCAGAAACGTGCCCAAGGCAACCAGCACGCGCTGCCTCATGCCCCCGCTGAGCTGATGCGGGTAGGAATTCAGAACTTCGATGGGCAATTCCAATTCGTTGAGATAATTGGCGATCCGCTCGTGGATTTCGCGCTTATTAGTCAGGCGGTGTCTTCTTGAGATGGAGTCTAAGAATTGTTTCTCGACACGCACTACCGGATTAAGGACGCTCATTGACCCTTGCGGAATATACGAGATGAAGCGCCACCAATGATGTCGAATCTGGCCGGGGCCAAGCTTTAGCGTTTTACCGCTAACGGTCTTCATTTCCGCTTCGACCTTGCCAGCTACGAGCTTCAGGGGCGGCTCCAAAGAGTCATAAAGAATTTTGAGCAAGGTTGATTTACCGCAACCTGACTCACCAGCAACGCCTAGAATTTCGTTGCCGCGGACATCTAACGTCACGCCGTCAACTGCTTTGACGATGGCCCGCCGCGTCAGGTAGTAGGCTTTTACGTCGCTTAACCTAAGCACGATAGCGTCCTCGTCTCTCAGCCGACAAATCCGCGAAACCTGTCGAGGCCAGGAATAGCCCGATGAAGAGTAATATAATGGCCATCACGGGTGCCCCGATCCACCACCAACGGTGCGCAAGTAGCGCCTGATATTGAAGTCCCCAGTAAATCATCGTTCCCAGCGTAGCCTGTTCGAGACTCGAAAGCCCGATTACGGCAAGACCGGATTCCGTGGCAATCGCGACCAACACGGTGTTCACGAAATTTGCGAGCGACCAGGCCAGAACGTAAGGGAAGATCTCGCGAACGATGATTGACAGCGTGCCGGATCCAGAAAAGCGCGCGGTGCTGATAAATTCTCGTTCGCGCATACTCAGAGCGATAGATCGCACCTGGCGTGCAGGCCAGGGCCAGTTGAAGACGATCAGCACCAAGCTGATTGTGAGCAGTGAGGTTTTACCATGAAGCAAGGAGGCGACCAGGATCAATATAGGCAGCGACGGAATCGAGATAAAAACGTCCATCGCTAGTGTCAGAACCCGATCGATATAGCCGCCGACAAAGCCTGCGGTCAACCCCGCCAGCAGGCCGATTGTAGTTGCGAAGAACGCCACGACTACACCGACAATCAACGAGTTCTGAACAGCAAACGTCAGCAGCCAGAAGGTGTCCTGGCCCAGACTCGTCGTTCCGAGCAAATGCGCTTGGCTTGGCTGCAGATTGCGCGGCACAGTGTTCCAGGAGCGCGGATCGTAGGGTGAAAAGCGAGATAAAACGACGCCAACAATGATGAACAGCAGAAGTAAAAAACCGCCTGCTACTAGTCGTGCGTTGAGCTTAACCATCGACGAATCATCTGTACTGAATGCGGGGATCAAAGAACGGATATAGTAAGTCGATCGCCAAAGCCGCGGTCGCCACTGCGATTATACCGATCGATATAGTTCCCATAAGTAGGTTGTAATCGGACTGGACAACGGCGGTGTAAACCAAAGTGCCCAGACCGGGATAGCCAAAAAGAATTTCGGCTATCAGCGCGCCGTTGAAGATCGCGCCAATATTTAACGCCAATACCGTGATCTGAGGCAAAATAGCATTGCGCATGACGTAGCGCCCCATAATGGCCGGTCCGCCAACGCCCTTAAAACGGGCGAATGAGACATAGTCTTCTTCCGCGATCCCTGCTGAGAGCGCTTTCATGCTCAGCACCCACCATCCAAATGAGCCGATGATAATCGAGAGTGCCGGCAATACCGAATTGAAAACGGCGCTTGAAATAAACTCCAGCGAAAACGGCGCGCCCTGCACGTTGAAAGATACCGGGAAAATCGGGTTGATGTAGACGAACAGAATGATCAAAATCAACGCTAAAATATAGTACGGGATGGGATAGAGAAGTATTGCGAATCCCTCCAAAATCTTTGAGTAGATTCTTCTGCTCTGATAACCCGCCAGAACTCCGATCAAGTTGCCGACAACCCAGGCGATAAGAGTTGAAGTGAGTAGCAAAAATATTGTCCAGGGCAAGGATTTCCCGATCAGTGCATTGACGGGGGTCGGGTAGAAGGCCAGCGACGGACCGAAGCTGCCGCCAAACACCGCGCGCTTCATGAAATTAAAATACTGTTCGCCCAGGGTCCCTTCCAGCCCGTACAGCTGCATCAAAGTGCTGCGCATGGCCTGCACTTCTTCAGGGCGCATAGCCGATCCGCTCGACATAACCCTCCCCAGCGCCGCCGTCACGGGATCCGAGGGTAAAAAGCGCGGCACAAAAAAGATAACCGTCATGCCGATCCAGATGACGAGGAAGTAAGTCAACAGGCGGAAAAATAAATAACGAGCGAAGCGCACGGAAGTTGTGGATTTCTTGGATGCTAGACCAAGCCGAGAGTTGATAATTTTAACGTAACGCCAGCGGATCGGGCACTGGCGTCAGGCGGGGTCAATGCCTCGATCCGCGCACTCTCTGGGAACGTGCTCAATTGGTTGCGTACGCCATCGAGCGCCTTCAATAATTCAGGAGGTTTTGCCGGTGGGCGTGAACTTAGGAGTCATGTATTTGAACAACGACCACCACCACCACGGTCCTTCGTAAAAGTTGTCCTTGCTGGGGAAGTTGGTCCAGTAGTATGTATCTACCGGCACAAATTTCGAAGTGCCGAACATAGGGATCCATGGCATTTGCGCGATCCACGCCTTCATGAACTCTTCCGTCATTGGCTCCACGCGCGGATCGTCGCTGGTCAACCCGGCCAGCTTGTCAAGCAATTCGCTGATTTCTTTATCTGTGTAGCGGCTGCTGTTGCCGGGCGCAGGCTGTCCAACCGGGACGACATATTTGCTGTTCCAGGACGTGTCCATGTTGAAGTACACGTCAATCATGAGGCCACAGCCGGGCCAGTACGACCCCGTGTTGAAGTTTCCGTTAGCTTCCGCAGTCCAAAATGGACCAGATTCAAGCTGCTGCACATTGACTGTGACGCCAAACTTACGCCATGAGTCGGCAACTGCGTACGCCAATCTTCCAGACTCAACTTCAAAGTTGGATGGCGCATTAATCGTCACCTCGAGTGGGCTGCCATCGGGATTTAACCACTTGCCATTGGCATCCCGCTTGTAACCGGCGTCGTTCATCAACTTGGTTGCTTCGGCGACATCATACTTCCACCATCCGACCCCGAACAGATCGATCTGCGCCTCCGGATCGGTTGGGATGCCTGAAACACCTTGGTCAATCATCTTCTTCGCAAAATTCCTGGCAAAATCAGCATTGAACGGCTTGTAACCGTCAGGCAGTGCGAAGGTGCTCAGCCAATTGCGTAACGACTTTCCGTAAGCGTTCTGCAGTATAGCAATGGGCGGCACCGGCAGCGGAGACACGCGCAGCGCGCCTCCAAACGTCGCTTGCGATACGTTCTCGATATCGGTTGCCAGCGCGAACGCCCATCGAACTTGAGGGTTGACGAAGGGTGGCTTGCTGTCCAGGAGTTGCATTCCGCGCTCGCACGGATCGTCCATGTCGGCCCATGGAAAGCTGCTCAGAAAAGTCTTCGCATATGAGTCTTGGGCCCGCAGAATGTCCCAACTTTCTGGCGTGATATCATCAAACAAGTCAAGATTGTGCTGAGTTCCTGCGATGATCCGCTTTTCTTCAGGGCCATAAAAGCGGAA
>JAFAXJ010000511.1 GCA_019241095.1 Verrucomicrobiota bacterium
ATCGGTTCCAGGGCCAAAATGCAAGATAGGATCCACCGATCGCGCCGCCGAAACCGGCCGGCAAACCACCCAGAGTGAATGTTATCGCAAAAACAGCATCAATATATCGGTTTGAAAATACGGCCAGATTCGGGCGCGATTCCCATCGCATTCTGAAATCGTTGCCGACCAGATCCCAACTACTTCACCCGGTGTACATTGATAGCCGCTCTATTTTTCTGAACCGGCAAGGCCCCTCATAAACTGTTTTTGGAAGGCAACAAAAAGAATGAGCATAGGAATTGAGGTCACCGATATTGACGACAGAATGGCTGTCCAGTCACTTACATAGTTTCCGCGAAAAGCGACAAGACCCAGAGGCACAGTCTTGAGCGCATCATCGCTGATTACAACCAAGGCCAGAAGGAATTCGTTCCAGATCTGGACTCCTTGGAAAATGGCTACACTCGCGATTGCCGGCATGGAAAGTGGTACGACAACCCGCCACAGGATGCCTAATTCCGAGCATCCGTCCAGACGGGACGCTTCCATTAGCTCGACCGGGAAATCAATAAAGAAAGCGTAAAAGACCGTGATTGCGAAAGGAAGCCCAAAGGTGACGTAAGGCAGAATGAGACCAAAATAAGTGTTTGTTAACTGATATTTGACAATAGTATCGTACAAGGGAACAAGGATACCGTGAAGGGGTATGGCGTAAGCCGCAATGATAGCACTATAGACGAGACGTCGACCTACAAACTTCATCTGCGCGAGCGCGTAAGCCGCCAAACCACCGATTAAAAGAGTGAGGCCAACTGAGCTTGCGGTTACAATCACCGAGTTGGCGATGTATTTAAGTAGCCCACCATTCCAAGCGCGCTGGTAGCCTCCCCAATCAAGAGTAGAGGGGAGGGAAAATGGTTTTGTGAAAAGTTCTCGTTTAGGTTTCACTGAGGCAATTACTAGCCAACTCAAGGGCAAAAGAATTATGGCCGAGTAGGCTAGTAAAAACAGATAAGCCGGATATCGCTTGAACCGAATCAGAACCGACATTGAAATCAGGAGTGACGGCTAAAGCGAATCTGCACGAAACCTAGACCTACCGTCGCGAGTAACAGCAGGACCGAAACGGCATTTGCATAACCCATTCTCCCCAGGAAAAAGGCTTCTTTGTAAATCATTGTGGCGGGTACCTGAGTTGCATTTGCTGGTCCGCCGCCAGTCAAGATGTAGACAAAATCAAAAACCCGTAAAGCTCCGATCATAGTCAACAGACTTGTGACAATTAGAGCGTTTTGAACCATCGGAAGGCTTACATACCAAAAAGAGGTGATCGGACCGGCACCGTCGAGCGTTGCGGCTTGATATAATTCTTCAGGTATCCGCTGCAGACCTGCAAACATGAGAAGGGTGACAAATCCGATATATTGCCAAAAGGCGATCGCCATGATTACATAGATCGCAATCTTGGGGTCGCCAAGCCATCCTAAAGGAGGTGGATGCAAACCGACAGCTTTGACGACCGCACTGGCTAATCCAACTAGCGGATCAAGGATTAATTGCCAAAGAAGGCCGACCGCAACGATCGACAGCACAAGTGGTGAAAAAATGATAGTTCGAAACGTAAGGGATGCGTTTGATGTTACGCCGCGATCCAGCACCGCCGCTAGAACGGTACCTAACGGAATCTGCACCAGAACAGAGAAGATTACAAAGAGTATCGCATTCTTAGCTGCTGTTTGAAACATCGGATCGTGAACGAGTTCAATGTAATTGGAAATTCCTACCAGGTTCAGTACGCGGCTAGTTAGATCATAAGCATAAAAGGATTTAACAACCGTTTCCGTTAACGGATAGGCCATGAACAGAGCCAGAAAAACCAGAGCCGGCGTTAGAAAAAGGTAAGGAAGAACTTGATTATTTCGGCGAAAATATACACGTGACATGTCGTTTTTAAGGAACTAAGCGCGGAACAGAAAACCCAACAGGCTCGGCTTATCGTCGCAACACTACTCTAAATCTTGCTGGGTAGCTGTTTTCGTTGTCATAGTTGCTGTTTTTAATGCTAGCTCGAGAGATGCAGAGACCTAACAGGAAGTTGCGACACCCTAGCCAGTGTTGCCTGGTTTTTTAAGCGGTAGTTAAATCACTGCTGGGCATTGCGTTGTTTTTGGATCAGAACTGCTTCATTGTGCACCTCCGACATGATCTGCTCAGGAGTCTTCACATGATTGACAAGATCCTGGTAACCGCGCAAGTATACATCGCTAATAGCGCGATCCAGAGTTGTATCAAGATGAGCAACCTCCACCGTGGCCTCAGATGTATCTTTCAGGGCCCAAAGGAAAATAGGAGTAGCATCTGAGAGATAATTCCTAGCTGCGGGCACTGAAGGCAGCGCCTTGGTTTCTTTCGCAAATTCGGCCTGCTCCTGCGGGCTCAATATAAACTTCAGAAAAGCAATCGCGGATTCACGCGTTCCGCGTTTCTCGGTGATGGGATGGACTTGAAATCCATCTGCAATGATTAAATGAGCTCCGGTTGATCCCTTCTGGTTTTTAAAATCAGGCAGCCGAAATCCTTGATAACCGTTTTTGAGCCCCTCATTATCGAATACTACGAGGCACCAAGTACCTTCATAATGCATGGCACACATTCCGTTGGCAAACATCGAGCGAGCCGCTTCTGGAGTTAAAGCGGTGATGCCATCGTTGAAGCAGCCGGCGGATTGCATGTCTAAGATCTTTTGTAGAGCAGCTATGTAGCCCAAATCAGTAAAAAGGCTGTCCGCCGGAGCGCTCAGAGCAGTATCGGCTTTCCTAACGTCTTCCGGTACAAGTTTTTGATTGAAGACAGAGATGTAGGCATCGATTGTCCAGGGTTCGCTTGCACCGAGACCGATGGGCACCATCTGCGGGTCAGTCGCTCTAATCTTTTTGCAAACATCAATTAGTTCATCAAAGCTGTTTGGTGGACTCAAATTATGGTCCCTGAAATATGCGACATTGTACCACATGTATTTTCCGTGCCGATCAAATGGAACACCATAAAGCTTGCCTTTGAATGTGTACTCGGACAGGGCCGTCGCGCTTAGCTCTTTGGTGAAATCGCCGATATCGACTGCAAATCCATCTCTCATCATGCGGGCCGCGCGCTCAAAAGCCCAATTTTGATAGACGTCGGGCGGGTCTGCTGAACGGACTCCAACCTGAATAGCGGTCTTATATTGTTCGTTCGGATAGGCAGAGAATTTACCAGCGATTCCAGGGTTGGCTTTCTCAAAACGTTTGAGAGCGCCAGCAAAGTACTCTCCGCTTGGTCCAGAAAGACCCCAGACCCGCAAAGTTGTATCTGCTGTCGCGGAGTGAGTGAGAAGAGCTGCTCCGCACGCGACCGTGGTTGCAAGCGCTTTCAATTTCCTCAGAAGCAGGATGGTTTTCATTGTGATTTGTTTAAGTTCCAAACTGATGTGTGCAGGTGATGAGTTACGGAGAGTTAGCTTTAAGTTGAAGACTTCCCGACCGTCCGGGAGTAAAATCAAACGCTAGCAAATCACTAACGAAGTCGAGGCATGTCGGTGTAAGGGGGTGAAATTAGGTGGATTCGGAGAGCTGCGACTGAGCAGCGTAGTTTGTCACTCAAATAGCTTGTATCATATTTCGATGCCAAGTTTTCGGCCTGTTTCTTTGACAAAGTCCCGAGCGGCAGGATAGTCTTCAACCGCGAGGTGTTCGAGCATAAGAGGAGCATCTCCCGAGTGCCGCTCGAGTTCGGTTAAGTAGATTGCATAATCAAGCTCCCCGAGCCCAGGCCGAATTTCATCGAAGTGCAACGCGAGTTCGCCGCGAAGAATAATGTCTTTGGCGTGAGCACTGCAAATCCATGGGCCAAGAAGCTCGAAGCAACGCCTGATCAGCGAACCTGAGTCGAAGTACTGGCGCGGACTTAGGATAAGATTGACAGGGTCCAAGTGGGCGCCGAAAGCGGGCCGATCAACCGCCTTGATAAGTTCAAGGTAGCATTCCGGGCTGTCAGGAATGAGCCATTGCATCATCTCGAGCGCGAATTTCGTTCGAGACGGTTTCACTTGGTCGATGACCGAGCGTGCAGTTTCAACGCAACGATCGAAGCCGGCTCTTGTAAGGTTATCAGGGTGGGGTCCATAGTCTGAACCGGGAGCGACTGTGCCGATGTAAGCGACGCAGCACCTGGCGCCTACCTGTTCGGCCAGTATCAGGCGTTCACACGCATAGAGTACGTTTGCCTTACGTTCTACAGGATCGGGCGAGACCAGGTTTCGCCATGCACCCACCTCGGCGATCTCTACGTCCTGGGCCTTGAAGGCGGCCTTAACAGCCGCAATCCGTTCGGTGTCTGTCGACTGAATATCTGGACAGTATGCAGCTCGGTAACCAAATTCCTTGTGAGCGCGTGCCCAATCGCGAGGATCGTCCGAGGTGAGCGAAACACCATGACCGCCTAATCTGATCATTGGTCTAGATACTCCTGACTAGACGGCAGCTCGGCTTTGAAACGAGCGATCAAAGAATCTTTTGGCACAGTTTCAAGTGGCAGAAAGACACGGCGGCGTTCGAGCGCGCTGATGCACAGCCCAAAAGCCGCTTCAAAGCCATGATAGGTGATATCGCCATCGCACGGGTGACTATCCGTTAGACCATCCATCCAGTCCGCAAGATCGTTCAAATAAAGCGGTTGATCGCGCAAAGGATCAAAGGCGCCCTCGCCGGACAGTAATTTCCCGGCGCTGTCTTTAGTAATCGCACGCCATCCTGTGCCGGTGACGACTTCCGTATACCCGTGGGTGCCATGGACAGTAATGGAGCTATCGAACCAAAAATTAGGGCTCCGCAGGACGTTGTCACCTGGGATTAAGCGCGGGGCGTGAGCTCCACATTCAATGATTCCACGAACGCCATTGGCGAACTGTATCGTGCCAAAAACAAAGTCGGGTGACGGGTGTGAGTCTGTTAACATTTGTGTACCAAACGCCTGTCCAGTTACCCACCTCACTTTCTTCCGATCGTTAAACCAGAGCATGTAGTCTAGAAGATGAGTGCCTAATTGGCTAAGCCACGCCCGAGAAGTAGCGTGGATTTTTGTGACCTCACCAATGTCCCCATTTTGCACGATCTTTTTCGCTTCTCGCCAGTGAGGACCATACTTCTGCTGGTGCGAGACTATAAATTTGACTCCAGCTCTTTGGCACAAGTCATAGATTTCCCGGGCTTCGGTCAGTTCCGTCGCCATGGGTTTCTCAAAAGCGATTGCTTTTACACCGTATTTTACTCCGAGTTCAACTAAAGGGAGCCGGATGGCTGGCAGAGTTGCAAAACAGAAAATATCTGGCCTTTCACGATCCAGCATGGTTTCAGCATCGGTGTATCTATCGGAAACACCGAAGCGGTTTCCGAACGCTTGCAAACGTTCTACGTCTAAATCGCAGCAAGCGGTAAGCTCGAATCTATCTTTGTTTTTGAGAAAACCTTCAGCATGAAACTCACCACGCGGTCCACATCCGGCGATGACAACTTTATATCTGGTTCTCATTTGTTCATCAGCTCACAGTCCGATTGAGATTACCAAACAGGTCAGATATGGGATTTCTGGTGATAGGCCAACTCTGGGCGCGACCTCATCATTTTTCATAACCAGTGATTGCTGATCAGTCGACCACAAAAGCTTATCGAGAGAAACAAAATTGAATGCAGTATACGTTTAGCTCGTCAGCCCAAACCTCCCGGAGAGAGGGTGGTCCAAAACATGCATTTCGCTCGGCTCGCCTACACCCTACAAAACGCTAGCCAAACCGCCATTTAAACCCGGGTACCGGTAGTGTGCCGAAGGTTCAGCAAAAAAGGAGGTCATGGTAAGAGGTTGGAGTGAGCAAACCACAACCTAGGAAGCAAACCATGACCCGAAGGAAAACTAAACGAACTCTGCAAGAGATCAAAGAGTTGATCGCAGAAGAGGAAGATCTTTTACGGCCGCTCATCGGGGCGGTGTTGCAGGAAGTACTGGAAGCCGAAATGAGCGAAGCGCTGCGTGCAGAGAAGAGCGAGCGGGCCGAGAGCCGGCTCGGCTATCGCAGCGGCTACTATGTGCGCAGTCTGATTACGCGAGTGGGCAAAATCGAATTACGGGTGCCTCAAGATCGGCAGGGACACTTTTCGACCGAGCTCTTTGCGCGCTATCAACGCAGTGAAAAGGCCTTGGTAGGGACCTTAGCCGAAATGTACGTCCAAGGGGTCAGTACGCGCAAAGTCAAAGCGATTACTGAAGAGCTCTGTGGGCATGAGTTTAGCGCTTCGGCCATCAGCGCAATCAACAAAGGCCTGGATGAAGAATTGAAAAGCTTTATGCAGCGGCGCCTTGAAGAAGAGTTTCCTTACCTGATCTTGGATGCTCGCTATGAGAAAGTGCGTGAAGAAGGAATCATTCGTACCCAGGCCGTGCTGGTGGCCCTGGGAGTCG
>JAFAXJ010000328.1 GCA_019241095.1 Verrucomicrobiota bacterium
GTTGCTGGTAATAGGGAAGATCCTCAGGTGCAGCCAGCAGGATAGCCTTCTCTTCCCAACGTTGTGCTCCGGCAAAGTCGCCTGCCTCGGCGTAACTAGCTGCTAACACATCAAGCACCGTATCGTCCTTCCATCGGGACAGCTTCGCTGCCTCCGAACTGAGACTAACTGCCTCTGCTCCATTTCGCAGATTTGGTTGGCTCGAGGTGGCGTACAGCCAAGCCGCGCCAGCTCGGCTGTATGGGTCAGTCTTTGTTAGCTGAACCGCACTTATGAAATCACTGAGGGCTTCCGACTTTTTACCCAGCCTGCTCTGAGCGTTTGCCCGCAATGTATAAAGCTGTGCCAGATTTCCCCGATTGGCATCACCTCCATTTGTTTGTATTGCGATATCAACAGCTTTGATGACATCCTTCGGCCGATCCAGGTTAGAAGCAGCTGCCGCTCGCGCGGCCTGCAACCACCATCGCTCAGGATGTTCTTTAGTGGCTTTCGTGGCGGCATTGAAAGCTTCTTTCCACATTCCGTTTTGCACCAGCGCTCCGATCTCGCTTGCCTCAGCTCTCTCCTCAGGAGTGAACTTATGACCGGTCGGAAAAATTTCTTCCTGCACTTTTTCGATCTGTTCAGGAGTCCTAATTGGCGTGTGGTGACCAGCGTATCGGTTGTGGGCATTTCTATAGCTGCCCCTTACGATTTTATGGCTTCTCAGGTGCCTGGTTTTAACACCAGCGCTTTCGCTCTTATGGCGACCCGACGAAGTATGCTTGTGGCCCCCGTTTGCACTGATCTGTTTGTGTGAATGGGAGCTCTGGTTTTGAGCGCCAGACTGATGCTTTGTTCCATGAGAAGTCTTCGATCTTGACTTGCTCGAGGTCTCACCAAGGGCCGGAACTATTCCGATAAGAGCCAGGAGAATCAGAGTGCAGGTTGCCTTCAACATCAAAACGCCGTTTGATCGGATATATCCTTCACGGTTGCGTCTCGCTCAAGAGAAAGAACGCGAGCTGTTCAGCTACCTTCATCCGCTAAATCCATTCTTCATCCGACGGACGAAGTAACTCGCAGCTGGCACTTGGTCAGCGCCATTCGTGTTTTGGATACTTGCGTTGAAGTTCGTTTTTTATTTTGGGATAAGACTCTCGCCAGAAGGTCGTTAAATCCTGTGTGATCTGGATCGGACGATGATTAGGGGAAAGAACGTGAACGACAACTGCAATTCGGCCTTTGCAAATTTTAAGCGATGAATCTATCCCGTAAAGGTCTTGGATTCGAGCAGCCAGCACCGGCGACTGTCCTTCAGTGTAACGGAGCTTAGCTCGTCTGCCGTTCGGCAATTCCAAACGGGAAGGTGCGAGCTGATCAATCCAATGTCTTTGAGAAGACGACAGCCACGCCTGCATAGTCGGCCAGACTTGGCGATCTTTGATCTCCTTATAGCTAAACGCGCCTTGGCAGATTTGCTGAATCAAATAGGAACGTGCTTCTGAATCGATTCCAGGAAGTGCCAATTCGGGTGCCCACGCCACAAGACAATTAAGGCGTATTATCCATTGTTCAATTTCATCATCAAAATGGGCCAGGGAATATCGACCGGATATGACTTCTTTGGCCAGGAGTCGGCTTGCTATCTCGCAAGGCGGGACTTCGATCCTGCCGCGGTGAATAATAAGGTCGCGAAAAGCGAGATCTACCCGGCTTTGGACTCTACGGGTTTCACAATCCAGGAAAACTTCGGTCGTCTCCTTAAAATCGCTCGGGAAAAGCTCTTTTAACCATTCTTCACGAACTCCGGTTGCGAGCGATAAAAGAACAATCAGCTCATCGTTGCGGCCCTGAATCTCTTGGATTTCTGCGGCCACAAACAGAGAGGTTTTATGCACAACGCTTTCTCTAGCCAAAACGCCATGCCGTTTATGGACGAGATCACACCGGAGCGATCCCGAATCGAGACGTTTGGCAAGGTGATCAGAAAACCCCGCCAACATGCATTTTCCCAATGCTTCCGAGTCAAATTCATCAACACGTCCATCGACATTCAGGCCCTCATTTCTAGCGATATCAATAAATTGGTTGAAGACTTGAGCTACCTGCTGGGAAACGGAAAAGCGGATCCCTAAGCGTCTTGACTGATCGGGTCCGTGCTCCTGGGAATAAAGCCAGGCCCGGATCAAAATAAAGAAATCAGATTCGTCTTCCTTGCCAAGGAACAGCTCGCGATCGTGCTCCATTTGCGCGTTTTCGCAACGTTTCAGGATCGAGCGTTCCTGAGTCAGCGCTGCGATCAAGGCAATGCATGGGACACAACCTAGTTCGTCAGCCATTAGCAACATCCGCGAGTAGCGCGGATGAACTGGGAACGATAACATGCGATTTCCAAGAGGAAGAATCTTCCCGCTCTCATGATCCAGTGCTCCGAGATCTTCGAGTAAAGTCACGGCTCTTGCCAAAGATTTAGGATCTGGCGGCTCAATCCAGGCAAATCGGTCAAGGTCAACCACTCCCGCTGCCTTTAAATTGAGCACGACCTCAGCAAGGTCTAATCGCTTGATCTCCGGCAGATCCTGGTGGCGCCGATTCAGTTGATCGCGTTCCGACCAAAGACGAATGCAAATCCCAGGGGCAGTTCGCCCGGCTCGTCCAGCTCTTTGATCGGCTGATGCGCGGGAAATTTTCTCGGTAATCAGTGTATTGATTCCTCGGTGAGAATCATACTTCGCTATCTTTGCCAGGCCGCTATCTATCACCAATGTTACGCCGTCAATCGTCAACGAGGTTTCTGCCACGTTCGTTGACACAACCACCTTCCGTTCGGAATACTGTGCAACTGCTGCGTCTTGTGCCGCAGGAGAAAGATCGCCATGCAGCGGAAGGACGATTCCTTTGAAATTCGAACGTTTGATTTCATGAATAGTGCGACTTATTTCATATGCGCCTGGCATAAAAATCAGCACGTCACCACCGTCATCTTCTGCTTCCGCTAACGCATCTGCAGCAAGCTCCCACGGCGGTTCATCGATCACCTCGCGTTTGAGATACTTGAGATCGACCGGAAAAGTTCTTCCTCGTGAGGATAGCACAACGCACGGATCGAGGTACTTCTCTAGCAGCGCTGTATCGAGAGTGGCCGACATAACTACAATCCGGAAGTCAGGCCGGCTGATCCGTTGTAATTCAATTGCTCGAGCGAGCGCGATATCTCCGTAGAGATGCCTCTCGTGGAACTCGTCGAAGATTACCACACTGGCTCCCCCCAAAGCAGGATCACCGAGCATCTGACGCAAAAGAACGCCCTCCGTAACGAACCGAATGCGCGTTTCAGGTGAAGAGATATTGTTCAGCCGAATCTGATATCCGACCTCTTCCCCAAGGCGCGTGCCGCGCTCATACGCGACGCGGGCAGCCAGCATTCGTGTCGGTAGACGTCTAGGTTGCAGGATAATGATCTGACCGTCCCCGGCGAGCCCATGATGCAAAAGCATTTGCGGCACCTGGGTCGACTTTCCGGAACCGGTAGGCGCCTGCAAAATGAGTCTTGTTGAAGTCCGGAGCGACTCGATTATTTTCAGCTCCAGCTCATAAATAGGAAGATGAGACTGCACGCAGACTGAAGAGACGCTAAGAATTCGAGAATTCAAGTGGTGCTCGCTTTTCATAAGCCTTACGGAGTTCTTTCCCAGTTCACTCCGGACGGATCAATCAATCGGACGCTAGCTGACTATAGTTTTCCGCCCTATGTATACCCGATTGGCAGGTTGGATGCAGATTCAGAAGGTTTGTTGTTACTGAGCGACGAAGCGAGGATCACCTCGATGCTTTTGAGGCCTGAAGCAAGGCACGAAAAGGAATACTGGGTGCAGGTCGAAAGAATTCCGAACCAAGAGGCTCTCGACAAACTTGAGAAAGGTGTCGCTGTAGGTGGCGCGACCACGCTGCCCTGCCGTGCTAGAATCTTAATCCCGCAACCGAAGATCCAGTCCCGCAATCCTCCCGTCAGAGCGCGGAAAAGTGTACTCGATTGTTGGCTTAGCATAATCGTTGTTGAAGGCCGGAACCGGCAGGTGCGACGAATGACGGCAGCTGTGGGGCATCCTACGCTTCGGCTAATCCGTCAGCGAATTGGCGGTTTGTGGCTGGCTGACCTTCAACTTGGAATTTGGCGCGAGCTCAGCGAAGGTGAGCGAAATGATCTTTTCCGGTCTTCCGTACCGTTGCGTCGAAACTCAGTAGGAGCGACATAAGGGGTAATGCAGCCGATCTTAAGAGTTTTGCGGTACGTGTCACGTTATCCCGCGCTCGCTATAGGAACGATCTTGTTAGCGATCCTTTCCACCATCATGGTCTTTGTTTTTCCGAGCGTTACTCAGCATGTGATCGATGACGCAATCAGGGGGCATCGGCCTGATTTGATTTTACCTTTAAGCATGATCGCAGTTTGCTCGTTTTTAGCTTCGAATATTGCGAACGGGATCCGCATTATCCTTAACAACACCTTTGAACAGAAAGTGATATTTGATATTCGAAGCGACCTTTACGATCACATTCAGAAATTGCCGCTGCGCTGGTTTGATCATCGGAGTACCGGCGACATCATGACGCGTGTTTTGGAGGATGTGAATGCTGTCGAGGCTATTTTGATCGATGGAATCGAGCAGGGTACAGTAGCGATCCTCCAGGTTGTACTAGTAACGGTTCTGTTGTTTACCCGGCAGCCGCGGTTAGCCGCGTTAACCATGTTGCCGCTGCCTTTTTTAGTGTTTGGCGCTTTGGTTTATACAATCACCGCCCGATCTCGTTATCGATGGCGAAGGCAGGCAGCATCCACGATGAACTCGCTTCTGCATGATAATCTCAGCGGGATTCGCCAAATCAAAGCTTACGCTTTGGAACAGGAGGAGCACCGAGGCTTCAACGGGGCAAGCGAACAGGTGAAGCAAGCCGCGCTGGTCGTCATGCGAGCCTGGGCTCTCTATACTCCCTCCATGGAGTTTCTAACTTCTTGTGGATTGGTAATCGTTACAGGTTTCGGGGGTCAAGCTGTGTTGAATGGAGAGTTGGAAATTGGCCAACTCGTCGCATTCTTAATATTGGTTCGCTTCCTGTACGAACCGATCGGTAAATTGCATTCTTTAAACCAGATGCTTCAAAGCGCTCGCGCGGCTGGC
>JAFAXJ010000529.1 GCA_019241095.1 Verrucomicrobiota bacterium
TTGTGGCATAACGCTTTCGCCCGGTGCAGGAATTCGTCTTTTGGCGCCACATCCTTTTCCGCCTCCAGGATGATACATGCAATCTTGTCAGGATATTCTGCAAACAATGTCTCTAAGCTTGAAGTATCGTTGTAACGAAACTGAACAGTCAACTCCTGAACGGCTTTTGGAACCCCGGCGTTCATTCTCGTCGTTCCAATGAACCAATCATCAACGGAAAAAAACGGGTGATCGGCACAGATCGCCACAAGGTCTCGACCGGTATAGGCTCGTGCTAAACGTATTGCCGCGTTTGTAGCGTCCGACCCATTTTTTCCAAATTTCACCATCTCTGCCGGAACAACAGTTCGCAATTTCTCGGCGCATTCCAACTCAATCGTGGCAGGACGCGTGAAATTACTGCCAAGCTGCATTTGCCTATATACCGCCTGATTGATGCGGTCACAGGCATGTCCAAGCGTAACAGCCCGCAGCCCCATCCCGTACTCGATGTATTGCTTGCCCTGGGTGTCCCAAGTGTAACAGCCGCGGCCGCGAACGAGATACGGTGCGCACGTCTCAGGGAATTGGTCATCGCCTTTGGCGTAGGTATGAGCGCCTCCAGGAATCACCGCGTGAAATCGTTCTCTCAAAAAGTTCTGATCATCCATGGTCATAAAAGAAAGGGCCCCACCAGGCTAACGGTTCAGCCGCGAGACCACGATAAAATATTGCCCTAACCCTGCTAATTCCTTTGCCTTTACCAACCAAGAAGTTGGAAAAACGCGTCCGAGCATTCGATTTAACTTCGGTGCATTAGTATACCTTAGGAGTCCTTTGTCGCCTGCCGGCAAGATCGTGTGAAACTTTAAAATTTCAAAGCTGTGACATTGCAACAGATCCCTCAGAACCGGGCGCTTCAGCCAATTCCTGATTTGACCTTCGACAGGCGGCTTTACCCAACTCATTCTGGAATAAACAAACGGGTTAACACTAGTCAGTATGAAGTATCCTTTGTCCTCCAGAATACTGGCGATTTTTGCAATGCATCCGTTTTGATCCATAAAGGTGGAAATGGAGTCAACCAGGAGCCCAACATTGAATTGTTCCCCTTTAAAATCCCATGCGAACAAGTCCGAGGCTACGAAGCGAGCATCAGGGACACGATTCAGAGCTATTCTGATAGCTTCCGGCGATAGATCCAGGCCCAAATAGGCCCCTAATTTGATCAGTTCCCCAGCCAACCACCCTGTGCCACAGCCTATTTCCACTATTCGCCGTCGCGCCAATGGTAAAAGCGAAACCTCTCCCAAAACCGCTTGCCCAAGCCGGCCGGTTACTGAATTGGCATCTATTTCACCAGAACGATAATCTCTATTCCATTTGTCAAAAAAGTCTATTTCCTTGCGCCCCATAACTTCTACAATCTCGCTAGGAGAATCAACTTAGCATTCTGCGGGTCTTAATCCATTTCTGACTTCCAAAAGCTCAGAAGCACAAAGCAGACTGGCCGCTTCCGCGATTTGATGAAACGGCATTCCCGATTGATTGGCGATGTCGAGCAGATCGTGCTTGCCATCAGACAAGTTCAAAATCCAAAGTATCGCCATCTGGCCGGAAGCAATATCTTTTAGGCCGCCTACTTGACGGTACAAGCCGCGGCGTCCAAGCTGAGGTTCACACTTAGGATTGAGGTTGATATAACGCTTGTTCTCTTCGAGAACCTGAATGACGCGGAGCAGCTGTGTAAGTGATCCATCAAGTGATGCAATCGTTACAAAATTTAGATCATCTGCCGAAGTGTGATATTCAGGATATTGACCATTAGGAGTCCGCATAAAACATCCAACCGGTAAATTGATTCCCGGCGAGCCGTACTGTCTTTCATCATATCCGTACGGAGAAAAATCTAACATTTCAGAGTTAGGCGCGTGATGCCGAAAAGTATGTTCCACGGCTCTGTCTATCTCCGCGTTACCATGTCTGCTGCGCTTATAATGAAACGGTCCTGTATCGCCCAGACACGAGAGTACCAGGCCATGTTTAATGTCTGGTAAGCAAGCCTCATTTAATGCCAGCCACGTTATTGAACCGATCGTTCCAGGAATCCAGATAAACCGATAAGAATATCGAAGACTCATTGCACCCAGGGCTTGCGCAAGAAACGCTGAAACTGCCATACCCGAAAGATTATCATTGCAAAGCGAAGGATGGCATGAGTGGCAGGAAATCAGCATCTCTTTTTTCGTCGCGCCCGTAATGAAGTACTCACCGTACGTCAGGCTGCCGTCCTCTAAGTCCGTATCGATACAGACCTCGTATTCTTCGTCCCTATTCAGCCGTTCGAGTTGATTATGACTCAGACAAAAGCCCCAATTTTCCTGGTAATACGAGGTGCGGTATGGGATCCAATCAGGGTGATCAGGCAGTGTAAACAGCCTTGGCGTCAGCTCCGCTAATCGCATCTTTCGATGTACTGGTATGCTGTAGTTCAGGACATGAAGATTGTTATCCCGAAAATCAACGATCCGCCGGCCGGTGTTATCCTTGATATAGGCATCGCGAATGTTCCACTCCTTTGGAACTGTCCAGTCAAACACCTGCGTGCCGGTCGGCACCTCGTGGATCTCGAGTGGAATAATGTCCCGCAAAAGGTTTAAACTGGCGCGGATACCGTCTCCAGTGATGCTTCGGCATATTGGAAAAAGACGCTTGATGAGCGCGTAAGCGTTTGGCGCCATTGTCGAATTATCGAACTTCGCCAAAAACTCACCTGATGAGATCCCAGCTTTCATCTTTTTCGGAAATACTTGAAACAGGCAGCGGCCACCTGATAGCCAGCCTCGGATCATTGTACCGCAAACCTTTACTCAATTCAGGGGCGTAAAACTCGCTCATCTGGTACGCCGCCTCGGTCTCATCCTCTAATGTCTGAAAACCATGGGCAAACATCTCGGGAATAAAAAGGCTTAATCGATTTTGAGCTGATAACTCGATTCCGAAATGCTGCAGGTATGTGGGCGAGCCTGGACGAAGATCAACAATGACATCCCAGATCGACCCTGCTGTGCACCTGATCAATTTAGCTTCGCTCGAAGGCGGTAATTGATAATGCATTCCCCGCAAAGTGCCCTTCAGTCTGTTCCAGGAAGTATTACATTGAACAAACCGGCAGGGCAGCCCCTGAGCTGCAAATTCCTGTGCACAAAAAGTGCGCGCAAAAAGTCCGCGCTCATCTTTGTACGGCTGCGGTTCAACAATCCACACTCCCGAAAGAATCGTGTCCCGGAATCGCATCATTCTGTCCAATAAAAATCTTTATCAATCTGCTGAGTGCGAAGCAAATATTGCAACTGCTTAAGTCGAGTGAAGGCCCGGTACTGGAAGACTTCTTCGGTCATCTCAATCCGTTTAAACAGGGCTAAGAGTTGTTGAGCGCCTTTCTTGGCATCCCATTGACAATTGAACCCAGGCAAATGCTTCCGAATTTTTTCAAATGAAACTCGGTAACTGCGGTTGTCAGAGCTCGACCCGCCGAACGAGACCTGACATCCCGGAAATACCTCTCCCACAATTTCGGCGATCTGTTTTACCCTATAGTTATGCGCGGTGTCTCCAACATTGAAAATCTCATTAGCTACTGCGTCCAAAGGAGCCTCCAAAACCCCGACGATCGCACGACAAATATCCAAGCCATGCACAAGAGGGCGCCAGGGACTTCCGTCGCTGATCATTTTAATTTCCTTTGTTGTCCACGCTAATCCACAGAGATTGTTAAGAACAATATCGAAACGCATATGCGGCGATGCTCCGTAAGCAGTCGCGTTTCTCATGAAAACAGGCGCAAAAGCCGAACCTGCCAGTTTGCTGACATCACGTTCCACTAGGGTTTTGCATACTCCATAGGCGGTTTGCGGATTAACGGGAGATTCCTCAGTCACGTACTCATCAGTGCCTACCCCATATACGCTGCAGGAAGACATATACACAAATCGCCGCACTCCCGCTTGCCGGGCCAACTCCGCCAAGCGAACTGAACCACGGTGATTTATCTCGTAAGTAATGTGAGGAGCTAATTCCCCGGCGGGGTCATTTGACAACTCTGCCATGTGCACCACTGCATCCACCCCGAGGAGGTCGTCGACATCGACATTTCGTAGATCCTTTATCAACGTTTTAGCCGTCGGCCCTTGCGCACGAGTTAATAACCGATCCGCGTAATAACCTGTATCCAACCCGAGCACATCAAAACCACGGCTCAGCAACATCGGGCTCAAAAGCGAGCCTAGGTAACCCTCAATACCGGTGAGAAATACTTTCATAGGTTTGTCCTTCTATCGGAACGGCTCTCGCAAGATTCAGGGTAAGGAGACCTGAATCAGCTATGGTATTCAAGATCGTCGGGCTACGGCCACAAAATACTGGCCTAATCCAAGGCACTCTTTGAACCTTTCGAGCACTCTCTTCGGAACCAGCACGCTTGCTGCAGAATTCAATTTTCGAGAATTGATCCAGCGCAGAAAACCAAGGTCTCCCTCGGGCAGAATGGAATAGAAGCTTAATACGTTGAACCCGGCTCCGATTAACAAACTTTTTAGTTTTGCCGCGGAAAGCCAGTTTCTTATCTGACCTGCAGCTGGCGGCCCCACTGACCGCATCCGGGAATAGACGGTTGGATTTACGCTGGTAAGGATAAGGCGACCGCCAGGCCGCAAAAGAGAAGCCATTTTTTTCAATGCTGAGCTCTGATCCTGAAAGTAAGCGATTGCGTCAACAATAATCGCGAGGTCAAAGGTTTGGCCGTATGGCTGCCATGTAAGGAAATCAGCTACCTCAAAATGCGCTTCAGGAACTCGACGCTTGGCGGCTTCAAGAGCGGCTGGAGATAAATCCAATCCAACATAGCTTCTCCTTGGCCTTATCTGTGCAGCCAGCCATCCAGTGCCACAGCCCACCTCAAGAATATCTATATTATCAAGTTGAAGCTTTCGTGTTTCCTGGAGTACTGCAAACCCCAGGTGCGCCGTTGCTGAGTCCTCGCAAATGTTTCCTCGACATTCCGCATTCCAGCGGTCCCAATATTTTCTGGCCTGTTCCTGAGTCGGTACGACCTGTATTTTAGAGATGTGTTTCACGCGAAGAACCTGTTTCACCTGCGCGCTCGGAAATCGCTAACTCGATAGCAGGCTTCAAGCTGCAGTTTCAGTTTGTTGTTTCGTTCTAAACAGGGGGCCGAGGTTAAGTCCGAACATGATGTCTGCGACAATCTTTCCCAACTCGGAACGACCTCCTGGCATTGCAAACCAAGTTCCAAAATAAACGAGTGGCGAGATTGCCGCTCCAATTACAAGATCAATGAGACTATTGTCAGTCCATTTCGCCTGTTGAACAATCAAGATCGTTATGCCCATCACCATGCTCGCAACCAAAGGTTTTGCGATCGAGTTGAGAAAACCGATGGTAGTGACTGGCGTATCTTTGAAAGCCCAGTACAGCCTTGGCAACAAAGGCAGATAGAGAGCCCAAGCGTAGCCGGAAGCTATACCCGTAGTACCGAAGGGAATCGCAAGGACAAAACAGCTCAGCAAAACTACGGAGATCAACGTTCCCATCAGGAAAAACCTCCGGGATTTGCCGCAAGCCAACATCACCGACCCGGACGTGGAAATTACTGGGCGGAGAAATGCGGCTACCGCCATCATCTCGAAAATAGGTTTCGACGGCAGCCACTTACTACCCAAGGCTACCAAAATGATCTGCTTAGAATAGAGACCCAGAAACACAGCCAAGGGCATCGTCACCAAGCCTAACAATCCCACCAGCTTCGAATAGTAACGGCGAAAGCGTTCCGG
>JAFAXJ010000220.1 GCA_019241095.1 Verrucomicrobiota bacterium
AAGAAGGAGAAACGTTTTGTCCATGCCGGCTTTTCTGGGATGGATAAGCTATTGACACGCATTGGATGAAACAAGCAAAGAAACAACTGACGATTTTAGCACTATTTAGTTTTATCTTCCTCGGCCCGGTTAGAGCGCAAGAGCAAGCAGAGGCGATCCTGGATCAGGTGAGATCGGCCCAGCCCCGGCTAGATCAGCCGCTTTCCGGGCAATTGCGCAAAGACAACGGAGAAACAATTCCATTGCGGATGTTTTTCCGCGGGCCGGAGCTGCAAATCCAGTTCATCAATCCATCTGAAACTCTTAACCTGGAGCGAACAGAGTCTGGGGTATCGTTAACGGACCAGAACGGGTCTGTGCGGCAGTCGATTACTGGGGCGAAGCTCACTCGGCAAGTCCGGGGTACTGATATCAGCTACGAGGATTTGGCCCTCAGTTTTCTGTATTGGCAAAATGCCAAGCTCGTGGGGGAAGGCGTCGTTCGGGCTATAACGTGCTCAATTATCGATGTACATCCTTCTTCTCGGGACACTGAGTACGGATCAGTTCGACTCTGGATAGCAAAAAATCGTGGCGCCCTTGTCAAAGCGGAGGGTTTCGATTGGCAAGGACGTCTGATAAAGAGATTTGAGATCGTCTCGGCACAAGAGATTCAGGGAAAAACGGTCTTCAAACAAATCCGGATTGAGCGCCTCAATTCACAGGATGGGAAAGTGCTTTCACGAACTTACCTCGAGGTTCAACCTTGATTGCTAACTGATGACCAAGTCCGGTATATTTGTAAGGTTTTGATTCATTTTTTGGCGCTTTTTTGCTGAATTTGGCTACGGAAGCTTAGTTTCTGGCCAAGCCTTACGTTGACAGAGCACATTGGGGGTTCTAACCTCTCCCCCTGATGATTACCCGGCGGCAGATCTTGACCTTCCTTTGGGCTACTTTGTCTGGCGGCTTAACACTTTGTGCTCAGAGCTTCGATGAGAGCGCCTCCAATTCTAGCCACCATACGCGGGACAGGACTCTATCTGCGATTCCCACGGAACCAGGTCAATCCTTGGCTGCCGGAAGGTTTTCCTGGCACGAACAAATAGTGACCACCGTATTCTGGATTGGGGAGACTCCATCCGGTAATAACCCAGTTCCAAATCGGAGTAGTGCATGGGATCTGAATTGGGCGAGGAATTTTGGCGGTTCCGACAGTCCTGATCGCCGGTTCCGGGCAGACTTCATTCCATCCCGATTCATGCCTCGTCAGAATCCGTTTTATCTTGCGCTGCCGTACAACGACGTTTGTGGAGGTCGGACGAAGCCGGAAGCATCCAAGGTTATTCCTTGGTTTAAGGAGTCTTTCGCTCAATCGGGGCATTCAGTACTTAAAGACAGGTGGGTAGCGGTTCGTAGAAGTAATCGCGTTTGCTACGCTCAATGGGAGGATGTCGGACCTTTCCGTTCTGATCATTGGGAGTATGTTTTTGGAACCGATCGGCCTCGCGCAAACCTCAACTGCGGTGCAGGTCTGGATGTGTCTCCAGCTATTCGCGACTATTTAGGAATGAGCAATACGGATGTTACGGACTGGCGTTTTGTTGAGTTAAGCGAAGTGCCGCCAGGTCCGTGGACCTTATATGGCGAAAATAACACATTCGTGATTGAACGACGCAAACAGGAGAGAGCTTTCGCGAAAAAGCAGTAAGGGACGCTCATATGGAATTCCCGTTTGAACGCGCTTCCATCCCGTATTGGATTTGTCTATAACTCTGCTCATGAGTCAAAAACAACGAAGGCGGCTTTGTGCCCTGCTATTGTTGTTGTCCATCCTTGGACTGCGCAGCGTGACAGGAGCAGATTCAGAACGGGCTGTAAAAATCTCTCCGAAAGCTTTGGAGGTCCTCAATATGCCGCTACTGGACATCAAAGAGGAGGATGATCCAGTAGCCAAGCTGAAAAAGCTGAAATTTAACGCTGCTTTGAGCGAAGCCAAAGAGCGCTACAAACTGTATCAACGCGGTCTGACCCAACTGGGCGAGTTGATGGAGGTCGGCCAAAGAGTCCTCCGAGCTCAAGTGGATCTCTTCGATAAATCAGAAGACAAGATTCGAGTCCTCCAGAGGCAAGACGACCTTTATCGTGAAGCCGAAGCCAATCTTGAACACCAAATGAAAGCGGGTGTAGGCTCGCCGTTAGACCTGGACCGGCTTCGTTATAACATGTACTCTCTCGAATTAGACCTCTTTAGATTAAAGCAAAGTACGCAGTCCCAGAATCATTGACCTGGTCACTCTCTCGAGAAGAGGATGGACTGGTGC
>JAFAXJ010000258.1 GCA_019241095.1 Verrucomicrobiota bacterium
CAATTTTTTCCCTGATCCGCCTTCTTCTGCATCGCGGCACAGGCTATCCTCGCTTTCCGGCTGAAGATCTTCTCGAAAAGGAACGACGCCCAGGTAGGGCATGTCAACTCGTTCGGCAAGACATTGGCGCGCACCGGAAAAAAGTGAAGGGTCGCCACGAAATTTGTTCACTAACATCCCGAGCCCTCTTTGCTGATCTTCGCGGGTTAGCAGCTGCCACGTGCCAGCAAGTTGAGCAAATACTCCGCCGCGTTCGATATCGGCAACTAGAACCCACTTGGCGTCCAGGTAGCGAATGGGACGAAGATTAGCTAAATCGCGCTTCAACAAATTAAGTTCGACCGGACTGCCAGCTCCTTCCAGGATGAGAACATCGTGCTGTGCTCGCAACTGCTCTAAGGCCCGAACCACAACAGGCCAAAGCTCTTCTGTGCGAGCGTAGAACTCCCGTGCGGTAAGATGACCTTGAGCGACCCCGCCAACAATCAGTTGAGAACCGCTTTTCCCGGTCGGCTTCAGCAAAATCGGATTAATGAGAGCACTGGGAATGATTCGGCAAGCCTCAGCCTGTACAGCCTGAGCGCGTCCGATCTCCCCGCCTTCCATCGTAACGAACGAGTTGTTAGACATGTTCTGCGCTTTAAATGGCGCAACCCTGATTCCTTTGCGGGACAATAAACGGCAAAGCGCAGTTGTGATCCAGCTTTTACCGGAATTGGAGCTAGTGCCGAGTACGCTTAAAGCCCTCATGCAACTCTCCTTTCAGATCTATCGAGCACTTCCGAAAGTAATTGAACCAATCGTTCGTTTTCATGCGATCTTCGGACAGCTACTCGAATAAAACGACCTTTGGGCAATCCTACAAAGGAATCGCAAACCCGGACCAATAACCCGCGATGGCCAAGATATCGATAAATGTCTGTGGCATTCAAAGATTGATCAGTAATTTCCAATAAAAAAAAGTTAGCAGCAGATCGAAAGACCCTCAAATGCGGTAACTTATTCAGGAGTTCCAGCATTTCTGACCTGCGAAGAGCTAAATTCCTCAAGCTGTCTCTAAGCTGCGTTTGACGGTCACGGGTTAGAAAATCTTTCACCCACATTTCGGCAATCCCGTTAATAGCCCAGGGTGGTTGCAGATGCCTCAATTTGTTAATTTGTCCTGCTGTCGCGATGAAACCAAGGCGTAAACCTGGTATGCACCAGCTCTTTGTTAATGACCGCAAAATGATAACCTGAGGAAACTGCTTAATAAACGGCAAAAGAGTTTGAAATCCGTCGAGGTCCGCAAATTCAATAAATGCCTCATCGATAATAAAAGATTTATTTTCATCTCGTTGAATGACCTCCAAAAGCTCGGCCCTCGAACGCAGTTCGCCGGTCGGATTGTTGGGGTTCCCGAGCACGACAACATCAAATGGATCAAGCGCATTGCCCAAATGAGTCAGTGATTGATACCAAAGTCTGGGTGGTAAAATGATGGGAGTTACTTGACTGGAGCCGCTGTCGAAGCACCGGGTATAATCGCTAAAAGCCGGTTGGAGTACCGCAACCCGCCTGTTCGGGAATAATCGGGCGGCTAAATACAAACCATCGATTGCACCAGCTGTAGCTAAAACGTGCTGTGGATCAAGTTCATAGATATCGGCTAAGATCTGCCGAACTATAAAGCTGTCGGATTCTGGATATTTTACAGCCGCATCGATCCATTCAGACCATTCGGCATTCGAGATAACTGGCGCAAACACATTTAAATTAGAACTGAAATCGATGAAGGAAGTTAATCCAAACTCCCGGGTCGCATATGCCAGTGCTGCTCCGTGAATGGCTTGCATGTTAACAGCCCCCTTTCAAATGCAGCGGTAAACCGGCCACAATGAAGTCAACCTTCGTGGCGCGGTTGGCTACGAGTTGATTTGCAGTTCCGCAAAGATCCCGGAACTGCCGAGCACTAATCGTTTCCGGGATAATATCCATGCCAATTTCACTACTGACTATTATCAAGGAACGCATGAACAGCTGAGAAGCAGCGATAGCCGATTCTAACTCTGTTAGTATTTCAGTTGAATTGACACCTTGACCCTGTCGGAATGAGAGCCATAGGGTAAGACAGTCGAGAAGTAAAAGGTCGTTCTCGCTTTCCAGGATGACATTTCTTAGATCGAAGCGGTTTTCTACTGTTTTCCAACTGGAAGGACGTCGAGCTCGATGTGCTTTTATTCTTGCCTCCATCTCCGCATCTGAGCCGTCATTAGAAAAGCTAGCGATATAACAAACCGGCAACGAACGCGCAGTTGCGACTGCTTCTGCGAATTGGCTCTTACCGCTCCGAGCCCCGCCCAGAACCAAATGGAGAGACCAAGTCAAACAACAACCTCCCTATTAGCAATAGAATGATTCAAGTCAGGTGAAACTAGCTGCCAATTTTTGTCTTTAAGTTCGAAAAACCAGCCTGATTCAAAAGGAACTGCCAGCTCAAACGCGCGTGCTAACGGCAACCCTAACGAGAAACAAAGCGCCGCCCTGATCGGACCGGCATGCGTGATGACCAAAACGTGGCCCATGTTTCGATATTCTTCCATCGTTTGGCTCACGCGCCTTTGCAGGGCAAAAAAAGACTCCCCTCCATGCGGAGCCTCGTGCACGAAATCTTTAACCCAACACTCGAACTCTAGCGGATCTTCTTTCCGAATCTCGCTCCATGATCTGTTTTCCCAGTTTCCAAAATCCAGCTCTCGCCATCTAGGATCGAATTCGACCTGAATTCCTGAATCTCTTGCGAGTTCTTCGGCTAACAGGCGGCATCGCAGCAAATCGCTCGAGACAATGCAGTCGGGCTTACCCTTCCGCAGTGCCTTGGCAAGAGTTTGCCGATTAATCGGCGCGGAAAATCCAGTGTCGATTTGGCCATGGCAGACTTCGGAGTCATTTTGGCCAGGATAAGTAATCTGAGCGTGACGAATGAGGTAAAGACTCATGTTCAAACAACCGAAGTCCGACTTGCAATCGCGAGATAACAGGTAAGTTCCACCACTTGATTCGCGGCACCCAGACAGTCGCCAGTAATGCCGCCCAGTTCTTTCATAAAAAGCTGGCTCATCAGAACGGTTATGGCTAAGGCAGCAAGCAGACAGGAGATTGAGGGAAAGCCGAAAAGCAGAAACAAAATGGTTATGGCGAGCACCGAGGCGGCCAGAAACTCTTTCCGCGTCACTCTATTGCCGAATAGACTTCCTTTGGAAACATCTTCGCGGACATACGGAAGCAGATTCAGAAGCGCTACTGTAGAGGTTCTACCAAGACAGTGAGCGATAATAGACGCTGAGACCAAAGCACTCGGAGATGCGAGCGCGTTCAGCAAAGCAAATTTAAGGATGAGTGAAAAACAAATAGCCAACGTCCCGAAAACGCCGATACGGCTGTCACGCATAATGACCAACTTCTTCGCTCTGTCCCCTTCGGCGAACAGACCATCGGCCGTATCGGCTAATCCATCTTCATGAAGAGCGCCGGTCAGCAAGACGGTTGATATCATGGATAAAACGACCGAAACAGCACGCGGTAAAAACATCGAACCTGCAACAAAAATAAGGCCTGCCCAGAGACCGACAAACATCCCGACGATTGGAAAATAAACCGTCATCCGAGGAACCTCGTTCCAGTGAAAAACAGTGAAAACCGGTATCCGGGTCAGAAATTGAACAGCCCCCAGAAAAAGGTTGAATTCCGCTTGGATTACAGTCGTTAGCCGTCCCTTCATACCCAATCGCGAATTTGGTCGGAAACTCTGGCCGAATCGAAAGTAGCCATTTCGGCTAAAATCTTGGCAGCTGCTTCCAGTATCGGCATTGCAAGAGCAGCCCCGGTTCCTTCCCCTAACCGCATCCCAAGATTTAAGATTGGCGCGACCTCCAAGGCTGCCAAAACTCGCGCATGAGCAGCTTCTGCAGATTGGTGGCTGAAAAAACAAACCCTTCGACAGCTAGGATCGATTTGAAAGGCTGCAGCTGCGGCGGCGGTCGCAATAAAACCGTCCACAGCGACAGCCATCCTGGTTTTGCCGGCTTCTAAAATGAATCCAGTCATCGCGGCAATTTCAAAGCCGCCAACCGCTTGGAGCCAATACTGCGCGGCGGGCTGAAGCACTCCCGGACCATGCTTCGCCAGTGCCCGGGTCACGACATCAATCTTACGATTCAACGTTTCGCTGTCGATTCCTGTCCCCAGCCCAACTACCTCTTTAGGGGGCAGATCCAGCAGAGCTGCAACAAGCGCTGAAGCGGAAGTTGTGTTACCAATGCCCATCTCACCTATACCTAAAAGATCAATATGGCCCGCAGCTGCGATCTGGACTTGTTCGGCGCCTGCCCGCATTGCTTGAGTACACTCCTCGGAGGTCATCGCAGAATCTGTAACAAAGTTCTTAGTCCCGGCCGACACCCTGCGAGGGTAGAAATTGCTCGTCGTACACAACTTCTCGCTTACAGGATCAACGCCGACGTCAATCACATGAAGGTCAATGCCGAAGTGCCGCGCCAGCACGTTAATGGCTGCGCCACCCACTAGAAAGTTCTGAAGCATTTGGGCTGTGACTTCAGGTGGATAAGCACTGACTTTTTCGGCGACGACGCCGTGTGACGCTGCGAATACACAAATCCTTTTTTTGCTAAGAACTGGCGAAAGCGTACCAGTTATTTGTGCGATCTGAACGGCCAGATTTTCAAGAGTACCAAGCGATCCTCTTGGCTTGGTTTTTTTATTTATTTCTGCAAAGGCTCGATCCGCGATATCGGAGGCGGATGTCTGTATCGAGGAGGCTAAATTTTGTGCAGGCTTCATAAATGCGATGAAGTCTGAACACCACGCCTATGGCGTGATATCCAGATATTCCGCGATCAAGTATTCGGACTCCAGGTCTATGTCCGGCGAAAGACGCCTCTTCTCCTGGCCTTCACCAACGCTTTGTTGATTGACCTTCCTGATTTTAAGCAGGCGGAAAATTGTAACCTGATACCGCAGCGCAACTGTGACCGATTCTCACGGTCTTCCATGACGCGGACTCTTTCAAAAAACCGTCCCGCATACGATCACGGAATCCGACTGCTGTCAATTTAGGTTTGTCAGAGGCGGGTGCCGTCGCGTTGGTTTTTAGGTCCTTCGAGTCCATATGCACCTAGGTCGCACAGGTCCTATGGGTCTCCTGATTCCTGTTTCAGGCACCGTTGAGCAGGAAACAAGTTGTCGTCCCATGGGCGTAAATGACTCCTGCATGATCCACGAGACGGCCTTCTGCTGTCCCGGTTCTTGTGCCGGTGTGAATTGCATTTCCGATTGCTCGCATGAGTCCCGTCGCTTCCGTAATGGGCCTGACGAAGTTTACCTTGGTTTCGATGGTGGTGTAATGGAGCTTCGCCTCTAAAGTGCTGTAGACTGCCAGTCCCATGCAGGTATCCAGGAGCGTCAAGGCGAAACCTCCGTGCACAATCCCCGCAGTGTTATAGAAGGCTTTTGAAGGCTCGCTCTCAACGGTCACTTGTCCTCGAGCGGCGGAAGTGACTCTGAAAGGAATTATCTGGCTCATTGCAGGATAAGGGATTTTTCCATGCAATAGCTGCTCAAGAACTTCGATTCCCTTGTGGGCCCGGATCAAATCTGGCTGGACCAAACCGATCTTCTGTGAAAATGATTCATCCGCTCGTTCGAGATCTGACATGTAACAACCTGACGACCCATGCCGACAAAGATCAAGATCAGTTGCATGGTTACCAACATTTTTCAGAACCTGAGAATAATTTCCTGTTCCGTCGCACTCTTCGTTTTTACAGGGTGCAGTATTGCTGAACAGAGTCCTAGCGACGTCAGCCACCGTTTTCAGGAGGGAATCCAGGGAAAAGGCCGATTGCTGCCGAGCGATCAGGACAACGCTCCAAATACGGGTAACTCGCCGGTAACTCAGCCAGCCGGGAGCACTGGAAGTGGAGGGAGCGGAGTGAGGTAGCTAACCGAGAATTCGTTCAATGTCGCCGACCATCTTCTGGGTTTGATGCAGTTGATCAAAGTTATAGATCAGTTTCCAACGACTGTCGGGAGAGATAAGATAGATAAAGGCTGAATGGTCCATGAAATAGACATCCGGGTCCTCGCCGGGGGTGTGTACTTTTTCGTAGTACGCTCCGTAAGCCTTAGCCGTCTGTGCAATCTGTTCGGGACTACCGGTCAGGCCAATAAATGATTTGTCAAAATAAGGAACGTAATTTTTCAATAGTTCCGGCTTATCTCTTTGCGGATCTACGCTGATAAAAACTACTTGCACCTTTGCACGTTCCCGCTCGGGCAGTGATCGATAAACTTTCCCAAGATCTGACAGGGTTGTCGGGCAGACGTTTGGGCAATGCGTAAAGCCGAACGAGAAAAGAACCAGCTTGCCCCGAAGCTGGTCGAGCCTGAAGGAATGGCCTTCCTGATCGACCAGCTTGAAATCATAGGCTTGGCTGTCCGGAACAAGTGCTTGACCGTAAAATTTTTGCTGGACCTGCTGGTAAGCGGTGTAACGACTAAAGACAAAGCTTGCACCTAGAGCAAGGAGCAGCGCCCCGGCAACAATGAATGAGCGCAAACGGGAAGTGCCGAAACCTCTAGCTGCTTTAACTGCGTAAGTCATTGGGGCTCCTGTTTCAGCACATCAACGAAGAGGCTTACTTCTCGGTTTCCCGGTTCAAATACCAGGTTGAGCTTCACTCGATCGCCCTCTTTGGGATGCTTCAGAAGTCCCATCAACATTAAATGGTCACCGCCAGGCTTCAACTCCACTATTCCGCCGGCCGGAATATCCAACCCTTTCACTGTCGACATGCCCATCGTTTCGTGGCCTTGATGTTTTTGAACGGTCGTAATCATCGGTTCGACCATGGAAGCGATCTCAGACGTACCCTTTACAAGCGTCAGATGCAGCGGACTTACATTGCGAATCGTCATGTAAGCTGCAGTGGCAGAAGCTACTTGAGGTACAGCCTGTAACCACGCTTTTTCTATCTTGACCGGCTGATCATCTGCTTTAGCAATCGAAAATACAAACAACCAAACGAAAAAACAGACTTTCATCGATAATTCCCGTTAGACCATCTCACCGCCGATACAAGTCATCTTTTCATGCTCCGGATATATCCGACCAATTGTTCTATTCTATCCCGGGACAGGTCAGGGTTCGGCGGCATGGCGGTACTTAAGCCAACAGCCTTGCCGCCCTCTCGAATAGCGGAAGCAATTTGAGTATCTGTGACCGACGCTTGCCAACTCGGATTAGTAAAATCCGGGGG
>JAFAXJ010000321.1 GCA_019241095.1 Verrucomicrobiota bacterium
GCGCAACCGGATTGCTTGAAATGCTGTCAAGCCACACGGTCAGTGTGCGCATTGCACCAGATCGCTCCAGTGACACAAAGAAGAAAATCGCGCCAAAAATGATCGAGATCGGCGTGAGCGCGTTAAGTAATCCACTTATAATTGCCGCGTGAGCTAGATTCGGATTGGTTCCGAAAAACCAGATCCGGATCCCGTAAGTAAGCACCGCTGCGCAGGCAAAAGCAATCGTGGATGGAAGGCCATTTTTCCTCGTCATGACAAACACGAGGAACGCGATTGGAAGAGCGGCAAAAACTAGATCCATGAAGCCCTCGTTATGTATCCGATTGCGTGCCGCTTTGCTCTCCAGACTTTCTGTCTAGTCCCCAAATACCATCAGTTCCAATCGCTGGTTAGCTTCCGGATTCTTGCGGGAGGGGCCTGCAGCCAGCAGAACCTGGTTGCAAGGGAGGCCCAATTTTAAGAGCAACTGTTTGGTAAACTCGCGCCAGTCATCCGGCTCGTGCTGCAGATCCATTGGATGCACTCCGTAGGAAAACGCCAAGCCTTGCAGAACTGCAGGATCGGAACTTGCCGCTATCACCCAGACTGCTGGCTTCCAATGTGCAATGGCTCGGACCGAATTTCCATCTTTAGTGGGTACCAGGACCGCGTCGCAAGGTACGAGTTCTAAAGCGCGTTCCACCAACAGCGTTTTCGGATCTACACGAATCTCCGCCATCTCCGGTCGAAACCCAAATGGGGGACGGGGGCGTTGCCGCTCTGTATAGGAAGCTATCTTGGCCAGCATGGCGACGGATTCCACCGGGAACTTGCCCGCTGCAGACTCGCCCGAAAGCATTACACAATCGGTTCCATCCAGAATGGCGTTGGCTACGTCAGTGGCTTCGGCTCGAGTCGGAAGGCGACTCGAACTCATCGACTCTAACATCTGCGTTGCTGTGATCACCGGTTTTCCCGCAAGGTTCGCCTTGCGAATCAACTGCTTCTGCAGAATCGCCATCTCCTCGATCGGCACCTCAACCCCAAGGTCGCCCCGCGCAACCATGATTCCGTCCGCCGCGGCCAGGATCTCGTCAAACCGCTTGATCGATTCATAGCGCTCGATTTTGGCGATCAGAAAGGGGATTCTGCCAAACGCTGCAGCCGCCACCCGCACGTTCTCGAGGTCAGCTCCGCTCTCCACAAAGGATTGGCTGACCGAATCGATTCCGGATTGAACTGCAAACTCAAGGCATTTTCGGTCGTTGTCCGTAAAAGCAGAAATGCCAAGATCGATCCCTGGTAAATTGAGACCCTTGCGTGAACGAAGCTCGCCTCCGACCGCAACCGTGCACCGCACATCTTTGCCTTCGACTCGATCAACCAGAAGCTGCACCAGCCCGTCGTTCAAATACAGGCGATCGCCCTGTTTTACCACACGGGGGAGTGGTTCGAAACTCATCGATATCCGCGAGGCGCTGCCAAGGACATCCTCGCTGGTAAGCATGAGCGCATCACCAGCTTCTACGAATATGGGTTCGGGGTCAATCTGGCCTAACCTCATTTTTGGGCCTGGGAGGTCGCCCATAATCGCGACGCGCCGTCCTAATGCCTCGGAGATTTTGCGAATATGACTGATTACTTCCGCGTGTTGTTCGAAAGTACCGTGCGAGAAATTAAGCCGGGCAACGTTCAGACCGGCACGGATAAGGCGTTCAAGCATCTCTGGTGAGTTTGACGCAGGCCCGATAGTCGCCACGATTTTTGTTTTATGGTCGGGTAACATCTTTGTGCTGATTGTGATGTTATTCGTAGAGAAAGGCCTGCAAAGCAACGAGCGAAAAAACTGAATTTTGACGTCCTTGTCTCCGCCGCTCCCTTTGGTTACTTTGCTCTCTTGTGCCTAATGCCTTCTCTCAAAGCTAATTCGCCGACCCACCATATAGGTCGGTGTTCCGACACTGGAAAGCCTTGAAGTACTAAGCTTGGCAGAATACGCGTAAATCATCCACCCAGATGATCCGTCATCTTTATCGAACACAATCGTAGGGGCTACTGCGATCGGCTTTCCTAGAACTCGCTGCGAATAGTTGGATAGCAGTTTAACTTTGCCAATCCACTGGATAAGATCATCGGAGACGGCAAGATAGATGCCACTATTTTTTGGAGGCAAATCGTCGGCCCACTCCTTTGCTTGGGTTACGTTGAACACCATGACATATTTTCCCAAAGATTTGGAGTAGGTCGGGCGGCCATATCGGGCACCGGAATGGCCAGTCGAATACAAGTCGATGATCGTAGTTTCCCGTCCGCCTAGACCTTGCTCACTGAACTCGCCATTAAAATACTTCTTCCATTTTCCCGGAAGGGGAGGCCCATTGTCCAAGCTGCAGCGGGCGACCGAGATTTGGCCGGCAGTTCCTCCCTGGGGCGTAGAAAGATCAGTATAAAAAATATAGGCGTACTTTCCGCTTGAATCGGCCAAACCCCCGGCAAGGCCTATTCCGCGTCCGCCTTGGCGTGGGTCAATGGCCCATTCCTTCGGCTTTGCTGACCGAATGATCTGTCCTTTTTTTACCCATGTAAAACCCTCGTCGTCTGATTCGGCTAAGCCGATGCTCAGATAAAACCCAGATATGCCGAAGAGCGTGTCAGCAGGCAAGCCCTCAATATCTTCTGCCTGATAAAATGCGTACAGCTTAGAGTTAGCTCGTACCACAGCAAAAACCTGTGCCGCGCCATTGTCGAATTCGCCGGGATCGCCGGGGCCAAGTACCAGTCGGGGCAGGGAAGTGAGGTGCTGAAAGTCCGTTCCTTCCACCAGGTAACTGCTGAATGCCGCAGCCAATAGCAGCCTCACCCGAGAAGGGGTATTTTCGATAACGGCGACACCCTGCGACGGCATGGATCGCAACCCGAGATCATTGTCTCGTATCAAAACTTCCTGTTTACCAATTCTGACGTTGGTTCCGTCCGGGAGTGCAACCTCCCGGATCGGCATACCATT
>JAFAXJ010000464.1 GCA_019241095.1 Verrucomicrobiota bacterium
ACTAAATGTTCTTGTTTTGGCAGCAAGCTGTCGTGCGCCGCCTTGGCAATCATCTGAAGCGATGCGCCGATCTTGCTCGGAACCGCTGCTGAAATTGCGCCTTCAACCAAAGGCGCAGAGGCAAGCAGCACTTTTTCCTTTTGTTCCGGATTGAGGAAATCCTTTGCGGTCTCAGCGCTTAGGACTGCGCTGCCCATATCCATAAGAACCAGGACACCATCATCGGAATAGACCTCCAAAATCTTGCCGTAGATTTCAGCGGCATCGGTACCAAGCTCACGTTTGTGAGCTCCTGTACCGCCTGAAAACCTGATCGGAACTTTGGTGCTGGTCGTTCGGTTAACCAAGTCGACAATCGCTTCCGCTAGAGCTCGACTGTGTGACACTACGACGATCCCTACCATAACGTTTAACCTCTGGTCCGCGAAGGAACTAAGATTCTGAACGCAATCTCTGTTTTCAAGAGAAGGCAGTGCGCGCAGCTTTCAGTAAAAGAACGCTAGACGTTGCTCCCGGATCCTGGTGCCCCGCGCTGCGTTCACCCAGGTAACTCGCCCGCCCCTTTCTGGCGATAAGCGGAATAGTCGATAACATTCCCCGTTCGGCGGCGTCGATGGCATCAGACAACGATTTTTCAAAATCAGCGCCTTCGTCCAGGTTCCGCTTGAATGCGGCGACTGCGGGTTGGAACGCATCAACCATGGTTTTGTCTCCGACCTTCGCTTTTCCGCGACTCGTGATTCCAGCCAGGCCTTTTTCCAAAATCTCATAGAAGTCCGCCTCGCTCAATTTGTCTTTGTGAGCAGCGGCGACTGAAGCCTGCAGAAAAAAAGTTCCATATAGCGGACCGCTTGCGCCACCAACTTTTGAAATTAAGGTCATCGCGACCGTTTTGAAAATTGTGCCAATATCTTTGCCCGCCAACTCGTCTTTTTTGGTGAGGACCGCCTGAAATCCGCGGTCAAGATTCGCGCCGTGATCAGCGTCGCCTATATCGGCATCAAGTTGGGTCAGGTAGTCCTTCTGCTCAGAGATAAGCTTCGCGTACTGCTCAATCCACCTTAAGATCTGGCTGGCTGTTAGCATGGACATACAAAAGCTCTCCTCAATGTTTCCCTCCGAGGCAAGCGGGGTGCGCGCAACAAACGATCATCATTTCAAATTCCCCAACGAAACGCCGGTGTTAGCACGGGAGCATCCCAAAACCGAGTTAATTGATCATCTAATTTTAACACAGTGATTGATGTTCCAGCCATCTCAAGACTCGTCATGTAGGGCCCAACTAAGCTGCGTGCCACGCCAATGCCCTTTTCCGTAAGAATTCGGTGGGCTTTGCGATATACGACAAATAGCTCTAACAAAGGGGTACCACCCATCCCATTCACAAAAAGGAGCGTCTGATCACCGGATTTGAACGGCAAATCTTCAAGAACCGGATCCAGGAGAATCTTTGTTATTTCATCTGCAGTTTTCAGCTTGGTGCGTTCGCGTCCTGGCTCCCCATGTATACCGACTCCTATTTCCATTTCATCTTCGGGTAGCTCAAATGTTGGTTTGCCGGCGTGCGGCACTGTGCACGAGGTGAGTGCCATTCCCATGCTGCGGCCGCTTGCGTTAACCTTTCGGCATAGTTCAGCGACATCACTCAAGGATGTTCCGGCTTCAGTTGCAGCCCCGCAGATCTTCTCGGCTAGGACAGTCGTTCCGACGCCGCGTCGACCAGCTGTGTAAAGGCTATCCTTAACCGCTACGTCGTCATCTATCATCACGGCTTCAACTTCGATTCCTTCAGAGCGCGCCAAGTCTGCCGCCATTTCGAAATTGAGAATGTCACCGGTGTAATTTTTTACTATGTATAAAACGCCCTTGCCTCCGTCCACGGCTTTTGTCGCTTCAAGCATTTGGTCTGGTGTCGGGCTGCTAAAGACTGCACCGGGACATGCCGCGTCTAGCATTCCGCGTCCAACAAACCCGCCGTGCATGGGTTCGTGTCCACTCCCGCCGCCAGATATGATTGCTGTTTTGTCGCGAACTGGCGCGTCCGCTCGGATAATGAAATTCGGATCAAAATGAACCTTGATAAGGTCGCTAAACGCAGCGCCGAGGCCGGCGATTGATTCGGTAACAAGATCTGCGGGCGAATTGATGAGCTTTTTCATGATGTCGGGAGGACCAGCAAGTTGCTTTGCTGCCAGGTGCGAAAACCAGTAGTGAAATAATCAAATCGGCGTCAAATCACCAGCAAAACCACTGATTGCTTGGAAGGGAGTGGAAAGTGTGGCAAAAACCATCCCATGCTAGGTTTGCTTGGCACATTGATAATCGGCTTCTTTGTTGGCCTGATAGCGCGCTGGATCTTCCCGGGAAGACAGCCTGCTGGCTGTCTTACTACTATTCTGATAGGTATTGCAGGTTCGTTCCTCGCATTTTATATCGGGCGAGTATTAGGCCTGACCTCCGGGCATCCCGATAGGCTGCTTCCAGTTGGGTTTATTCCGTCGTTAATCGGAGCTGTTCTGTTTCTCTTCTTGTTTCGGCTGATTCGTGGCAGAAGACAATGAGTGGTGCCCGGATCTGGGCATCCAGAGCGATAGCATTGCCGCAGCTTCGATCTTACTTTACGACCGTCACCGGCGTGCCGACCTGGACGTTGTCGAAGAATGTCTCTGCCATTTTACCGGGCATCCGGATGCAACCGTGAGAAGCAGGATAACCTGGAAGGTAGCCTTGATGCATTCCCACTCCGCCTGTTATTCGCATGAAATAGGGCATCGGTGCGCCTCTGAAAACGGAGCCGGGCGGTTTAGGATCTTTAATGGAGACATTTTCCTGCACAACATTGCCGGCCGCATCCACAAAGTCGCCGTAAAGGTTGGAAACGTGGTCTTTGTCCTTCTGAATGATTTTATAGGTACCGGCGGGGGTGTCATAGCCTTCCCGGCCAGCAGACACCTGAGAAACACCTACAAGTTGTCCCCCTTTGTAGAAATAAGCTCGTTGTTCGTTCAGGTAAATGGTCACCGATGACGGGCCTTGTATACCATCTCCGTCCCAGTAAGAGATATTATCGACCGGTGAACCAGGTTGCTCAGACCCATAAGAACCACCGAAGGGTAGGTAAGAGATGTTTGGGTTCGCCAGGCGACTTCTCTCGCTGTTCCCACACCCTGCCAAGATGATAGCTAGAATAATCGCTAATAACCCGCGTTCGCTCATATCTACAAGAGCAGCTCGAGATAAACCGTTTCGCAAAAAAGTCAAGAGCTGCACTTATTGACGGAATGAACGTTTTGAGCACAATTTGCAAGCGCGTTTGCTGGACAGGCCAGCCTCTGCTATATCGTGGGCAGTTTATATGCCGACTTACGAGTACCGATGCGAAAGATGTGGACATGGTTTTGAGGTTTTCCAATCGATGAAAGATGCAGCTCTCTCGGTGTGCGCAAAAGAGCTCTGTCCCTTGAATCCTTGGGGGGAAGGGAAAGTAAAGCGTCTACTCGGAAAAGGAGCTGGACTCATCTTTAAGGGCTCAGGCTTTTACTCTACCGATTATCGCAGTCCGGGATATCAGGAAGCGGCAAAGAAGGAGTCCGGCGAAGGGGCAAAGGGTGGAGAAAAGGCTGCGGCTGCCAAAGATAATTCGACCGCACAACCTGCGACAAAGACTGCGCCGTCCGGTTCTGGAACCCAGTCCGGTTCCGGTAATTCGCCAGGTTCAGGGACATCTTCCGGTGCAGGAAGCACAGCTTCCGGCGGCTCCTCGAGTGCTGGATCAGGTTCGGGCTCGTCTTCCGGAAAATCGAGCAATTAAACAACGTGTAATTTGCGAGTGTGAGCATGGCGAGGGCAGGCCTTAATAACGAAAAGAGGGCTAATCCTGGACTGGGACACAAAGTGCATTATTGTTTCAAATGTTTCGATTGACTCGAGGTGAGCAATGGTTGGTCGTTGGCATGAGCTTTGCCCTGCTGACCGGCGCCTTGGTGAAACAGGTGCGGCTCCATGTTAACCAGAGCCGCCAAGTACAGTCGAAGTAGGATCCACGCATGCAGAAGTCGTTCAATGAGGTGATTGATCAAATCACACGCAAAGATCACCGATACGAAAAAGAGGCTTACTTTTTTCTGAAAGAGGCTCTCGAGTTTACAGTAGGGCAGAAGAAGCGTGGAAAAACCGAGACGCACTCGCACGTTGATGCGGGTGAGTTAATGGACGGATTTCGGCAGCTCGCTCTGAAAGAGTTTGGGCCGATGGTGACTACTGTCCTTGAATACTGGGGTGTTCAAAGCTCTGACGATATCGGCAGAATCGTTTTCAATCTGATCGAGGCTGGCGTTTTTGGAAAGACCGATTCAGATTCTGTAGAAGATTTCAATCAAGCTTTGGATTTTCATACGGCATTTCTCGTTCCCTACGAAACCGATAAGTCCAAGCGGGCAAAGCCCTAAGTTCCTTCTCTTTCTGATGTTTATTCCTGAAATTCTACCTGCGATTTTCGAACTATCTAACGGACTCACAGTTATTGTTGTGGAGGAACACTCTGCCCCGGTTGCGAGTGTACAAGCCTGGTGCCAAACCGGAAGTATTCACGAGGGAGAATGGGCCGGCGCAGGACTGACGCACCTTCTTGAGCACGAGCTTTTTAATGGAACTCAGCGGCGGAGTTCTAAACAGATCAGTGACGAGATTCATGCTGGCGGTGGATACATGAACGCCTACACCTCGTTTGAGCGCACTGTTTTCTGGATTGATTGCCCATCCAAATCCATCGCCATGTCGATGGATGTACTCGGGGATATGTTGTTTTACTCGCTGCTTAAAGAGGATGATCTGGAACGGGAGATGGACGTGATCCGGCGCGAGTTTGATCTCGGCTTCGACGATCCCGATCGGACGTTGAGCCAAGCCATGTTCGCAGCAGCTTTTCAGGTTCATCCCTGCCGCTATCCTGTTATCGGTGAGAAGGATATTTTCAACCGATTAAAGCGTGCGGATGTGCTCGATTATTACGAGCGTCGATACGTTCCGAACAACATTTTCTTAGTCGTAGCCGGCGCGGTAGAGCCGGAAAGGGTGCAAGAGGCTGCCGAAAGCTGCTTTGGAAAAGCGCCTCGGGGCGCGTTAGCATCGTTATCTTTACCAGAAGAGCCCAGGCAGCTCGCTAGAAAACATGTTAGCAAAGCCTTCCCGGTTGAACTCAGCTATTTCAACCTGGCGTGGCATATTCCTGAAGTATCGCATCCCGATATCCCCGCGCTCGACGTTATTTCTGTCATTCTGGGTAGCGGAACCAGCTCACGACTGAATCAAGAGCTTAGAGAAAAAGAAGGTTTGGTGTACGGCGTAGGTGCGTACGCTTATACGCCCAGCTTTCCTGGACTATTCACTGTATCAGGAACATGCCCCGCAAAGACCGTCCATTCGTTGCCGAACCGTGTTCTAGCTTTGGCTCGTCAAAGCTTCTTGGATCACAATCTGGAAAAGGCTCGCCGCATTGTAACGGTCAACGCAATCGAACAGATGCAAACCAGCAGGGGCCTTGCTTCTGACGTGGGTATAAGCTGGCTTTATGCTCGAAACGCCAATTTCAACCGGCACTATTTGCAGCAGATCCAGGCTTTGACGTGTGATGATCTCAACCGTGTCGCTCAAAAATACCTGACTGATCAAAACCTTACGGTAGCGACCTTGGTGCCAAAAACGAAAATGGTTTCAAGGGTCGTCCGGAGTCATCGGAAACCGGAACCTGTTCTTCACTCATTTGAGAACGGTGCGAAGTTGATTACGATTCCAGACGACCGTTTGCCGCTGGTGCATGCGTCATTGGCTGTAAGAGGCGGGTGCTACTTAGAGAATTCGCGGACTAACGGTCTTAATCGTCTCTTGGCCCAATCAATCACAAAGGGAACTCGATCTCGGACGTGTGAACAAATTGCAGATGAGATAGAACGCCTTGGAGGCGCACTGTTGTCCGATTCCGGGTACAATTCTATCCGGATCTCGGTGAACTCGCTATCCAGCGATTTTGAGAAAGCCTTTGAGCTGCTGATGGATGTGGCTCTCGAACCAGTGTTTCCGGAAAGTGCCACCGAGCGGGAAAGAGAGAGCCTAATAGCCGCGATTCAGGCTGAAAAAGCGCAACCACATCTTTTGGCACGAAATCTCCTCCGTGCTGCCATTTTTGGCGATCATCCGTACGGTCTCAATCCTAATGGCAACGAGGAAACAGTGCCACACTTGACGGTTCAGGAACTGGCAAGACAGCGGCGAGTCTGTTTTGTGAGATCGAATCTGGTTCTGGGGATCTCAGGCGACTTCGCTACCGAAAAGATGGTCAAGCTTGCGGGAAATGCTCTCGCGCATTTCCCGATGGGGAGCGGAGACGCATGGCCTGATCTGCCTGAGGTGAACCTATCAGAGAGCCGCGTGATACATTCACAGGAAAAGGTTCATCAGGGCATTGTTCACGTTGGCTATTTAGTTTGCACAATGTTTGATGCTGACCGGGCTAGCCTGGAGGTTTTCGATGAAATTACAGGTGATTCGAGCTCACGATTTTTTCAGAAGATCAGAGAAGAACTCGGGCTGGCTTATTCAGTGGGCAGTTCGCTGTTTATGGGATTTTCACCGGGGATCTTTAGCATACAGGCGGCAACAGCTCCTGAAAAAGTCGAACTCGTGACAGAGATTATACGTGAGGAGCTTATGCGTATGGCTTTGGAAGCTTTGAGCCAGGAAGAGTTCGAGCGGGGGAAGGCGCGAATGTTAGCGCAGGAAGCTTTTCAGCAACAAAGCTTGGATTCCAAAGTTGTCGGGGCTGCATTAAACGAGCTGTACGGCCTGGGATACAATTATGCCCAAGAACGATATAAACGGATTGAGCAGTTGACTCTCGAGAATGTTAACAACGTCGTACGAAAATATTTGATGGATAAACCATCGATAACAGTCATTATTAGACCTTAGTTTGTGATATGGCGGAATACCAGAACACAGAAGTATCTTCGGGCGAGATGACGCAACGCTTCATCGAATTTGTGCTGATGCAGGCTCAGAATGCCGCATTTATGCTTGGCCAGATCCCTCATCCGCAAACCGGTAAAGCGGAAGTTAATCTGGAGATGGCACAGTTGTTAATCGACCAGCTAGTAATGATTCAAGAGAAGACGCGCGGAAATCTCAACGCAGAGGAAAGCCGCATTCTGGCCGGTGCAATATCTAATCTCCAGATGAGTTTCGTTGAGGCTGACGCGGGACATAGTCGCATTGATCAATCGCCTCGAAGAGCCCCCGCGAGGTCTGAAGCCTCACGGCAGTCAGTTACTGCATCGCGGTCAGAAACTGCACCGCAATCAGAAACCGAACTGCAATCAGAAAGCTCCCAGCAGACACAATTCGCTACAAGTGACTCAGGAAAAAGCCAGTCCCCGCAGGAAGATTCGCCCGCTCCGAGGAGCGAAGAGCCAAGGGTTCAACCGGCGTGGGACAGCAAAAAAAAGTTCGTCAAAAATTACGGTTCATAGGCCTGCACCCGTCCATTTGCTAACGTCCCGTGCAGGCGGTTAAGAAATTTTCTGTCGAAGGTGTTGAGTTTGGTGGCGCCCGACCAGTTTTTATCCTGGGGCCATGTGTCATTGAGTCAGAAACTTTCACCCGGTCTGTAGCGAAAGATTTGAAACAAATCTGTGCTGGACTCGGTCTAAGCTGGATCTTTAAGGCTTCTTACGATAAAGCGAACCGCACCTCCGGAAAGTCGTACCGAGGCGTCGGCGTTGAAAAGGGTTGCAAGCTGCTTGCGGAAATCGGCGCAGAGCTGGGTGTACCCACTACGACGGATGTTCACTCGCCCCAGGAAGCAGAGTTCGCGGGGCAGTTTATTGACCTGCTTCAGATCCCGGCTTTTCTCTGCCGTCAGACAGATCTGATTCAAGCCGCTGCGAGCACCGGAAAAGCCGTCAATGTCAAGAAAGGGCAGTTTCTAGCTCCATGGGATGTGGATCAAATCGCGAAGAAACTGGATGCTTTTGGTTGTTCTCGTTATCTTTTCACCGAGCGCGGGTCTACCTTCGGGTACAACAATCTGGTTGCTGACATGCGGTCACTCTACTGGATCCGTGAGCTTGGCTATCCGGTTATCTTTGATGCAACCCATTCGGTCCAGCGCCCTGGCGGAGGCGGTGATCGCAGTAGTGGAGATGGAGCGTTAGCGCCTGTTTTAGCGCGAGCGGCGATCGCGGCCGGATGTGATGGGATCTTTATCGAAACGCACTACAATCCTTTAGAAGCACTTTCTGATGGACCGAACCAAGTTCCGTTGGGTGACCTGGCGCGGCTCCTGGAACAGCTGCAACACATTCATCAGGTGGTTACGCAAAATTGAGCTTGCTGAGAAATACCCGGTCGCAATCACGGAAAGCCAAAAGAGAAGCTATTGCTTTGATTTGCCTGCTTTTTGCTGTCGAAGCAGTGCCGGCCGATGAACCCGCTCCGGAACGTAAGATAGATCTTCCAGTACCGATCGGACACGAAGTGAAAGGTTTGCGAGTTCCTGTACGAAATGCGGACGGCAAATTGGAAATGCAGCTCGATGTAGAATCAGCAACGCGGATGGACATCAGAAACGTTAAAATGAATACTGTTTCGATTCAGACCTTTAATGAACAAACTTCTAAGCCGGATATAAAAATCGATCTGAAATCTTCGATGATGAATATGGATACAAACGTCATCACAAGTGATGAACCGATCGTCGTTAGCAGAACCGATTTTCGACTGACTGGAGATGCAATGGAATTCAACTCAAAGACTCGGCACGGGACAGTGATGCACAACGTGAAGATGGTTGTTTATAATCGAGAGGCAATTCAGGGTGCTTCTGCTGCTCAGACTCCGAAACCTGGTGAATAAATTCATTACGTTTTTTATTTGGGCGGTTATGTCCGGAACCGGTGTCAGTCTTGCGCAGCAAGGGACAAAGCCGGCGAGTCACTCAAGAGCTTCCGCGCACACAGCCAACACTGCGAAATCGCCGAAAGCGAAAAAGGACACTGCTGCCGGGCGGACCGATTACTTTGGCGGAGATGATGAGAACAGGCCCAAAGGACCGACTGAAATTACCGCTCGAGACCAGGCGCAGTTTGATATTTCAAATCGAACAGCCGTTTTTATGGGTAGCGTGAAGGTGGTTGATCCTCAGTTTACGATGACCAGCGATAAACTGACGGTTCACCTCAATCGAGATGAAAATGGGGGAGGATTGAATGAGGCGGATGCAGAAGGGAATGTTTTCATCGTCCATATGAATCAGCCAAAGCCCGGCACAGCTCAGGCGGAACCGGCGGCTGCCGGCCAAAATGTACCTGCGCAGGCGCAAGCTCCGGTTCGCTCGACAGGAAAAGCGGAAAAAGCTGTTTACATTACTAAAGATGGTTCAGTCACCTTGACGGGATGGCCGCAGGTCACGCAAGGCGCCAACACTCACGTAGCAATCGAGCCCAACGTTAAGATGATATTGTATAAAGATGGAAGAATGACTACGTACGGAAATACAAGGACCATCATTCAAGATAGAGGCGAGTCTGCCCAGAAACCGACCAATGTCAGCCGGTAAGTCAATCGCATCTGTTCTGGAACCAGGCAGAAAGACTGTTCGTCCGGTTCTGCAAACCGAAAAGCTGGTCAAGATGTATGGAGGCCGGTCGGTCGTTAATGGCATAGACATTCACGTCAACAACGGAGAAATAGTCGGTCTGTTAGGCCCAAACGGCGCTGGAAAAACAACGACATTTTATCTTATCGTCGGGCTCGTGCGGCCAAATGGCGGAAAGGTTTTTTTTCAGGATCGCGATGTCACCAAGTTTGCTATGCACCGTCGGGCACGGATGGGGATGGGTTACCTGCCACAGGAAGAATCCATTTTTCGAAAATTGACAGTCGAACAGAACATTCTGGTGATTTTGGAGACGTTACGGATGTCCCGGAAGGCGCGCCGGCGCCGGTGCAGCGAGTTGCTTGCGCAGTTTGGGATAGAGAACCTGGCAAAAAATCAGGCAATCACTTTAAGCGGAGGCGAGAAGCGGCGGCTGACCATAGCTCGTTCGCTGGTCACCCATCCTAAGCTCATTATGTTGGATGAACCCTTCAGCGGCGTTGACCCAATTGCAGTAGCAGAGATTCAGCAGCATATCTGGAACCTGAAAAAAGCCGGTTTAGCTATTCTGATTACAGACCACAACGTCCGTGAAACGCTCGAGATTGTGGATCGGGCCTATCTAGTTTTTGACGGACGGGTTGAGAGTCAAGGGAGCCAGGAATTCCTGATCAACGATCCGATTAGCCGTCAGCTTTACCTTGGTGAGCGATTTAGGATGTAAAGAATGAACAATGTAGCTCATCGCCCCGGGTACAGGAATTTCAGAACACTGAAGCATCGCGAACCCCTGGGGAACTGGTTCAGCTGCTGGGAGAGCTGATTGTTCTGCTCGGTAACCAAAATAAAGCGCGCAAACTATGCAAACACAGAATGCAAATCCACCCATCCAAGTGACCGGAAGACATCTTAGTGTCACGGAGGCAATGAAGGAATATTGCCAGCGGAAGCTGGCGAGTCTTCATCTGGACTATCCGAAAATCATCGAGATCCAAGTCATCTTAGACGTCCAGAAATATCGCCACACTGCGGAAGTGGTATTGCATTGCAGCAATCACATCACCTTGGAAGCTAGTGCCGAGAGTGGTGACATGTACGCCTCAATTGATCAGGTCGTTGATCGCATCGCACGGCGGATGCGCAAGTATAAAACTCGCTTGATGAAACATCATCGTCCGCGCCGGCAAGCAATCCGTCATATTGACGAGACGGTTTTGCGCTGGGAATGGCTCAACAAAATGGCCCAGGAAGAAGTGGCTGAGCAGGCTCAAAGTCCGGCGGACACTGCCGTCGTAGAAGCCGAAGAAGAATCCTATCCTGACATCGTCCATACAGAAAAATATCCAGTCAAACCCATGTTTATCGATGAAGCGGTGCTGCAAATGGAGATGTCATCAAAACAGTTCTTGGTCTTTCTGAATGCAAAGACAGAGAAGGTCAGCGTTCTTTACCGCCGTAAAGATGGCGATTTTGGGTTGATCGAGCCAACGTTCAACTAAGGTGATCCGCTGCGCCGAAGATACATGTCGATCTTACGGTCTACTCCGGGTTTACATTTGCTTTAATGGTTCGAGCTGACTACCTAATCTAGTTACTTCAGAAAATGATAGTGATTCGAGCGGACGCATCATGAAAAAAGGGAAGCTGCCCTTCATTGAAGTGGGCGAGTTTTACCATCGACATGGTGACGCGCTGCAGATGAAACTTACAGGTCCTCCACTCGGATATAATCGCAAAATTCGTGAGCCAACTATAAACAGACCAGGTTTAGCACTCTCTGGATTTTTCACCTATTTTGCAGAAAAACGTATTCAAGTCCTTGGCAATGCAGAAGTCACGTACCTGCGAAATCTCCCTGAATCTGAGCAGCGGGAGCGATGCCTTCAACTCTGTCAACAGCATATCCCGTGTATTATCGTCTCGCGATCTTTGTCGATCCCTCAAGCTCTTACAGAGGCTGCCTCCAAACTTGCCGTCGCTATTTTCCGAACGCCCCTGGTCACCATGCGTTTTATCAATGCTGCCACAATCGCGTTGGAAATGGATTTCGCGCCAACCGCAACTGAGCACGGGAGTATGGTCGATATCATGGGCATCGGTGCGCTCGTACGAGGTTCAAGCGGGATTGGAAAAAGCGAATGCGTGCTCGGGCTGATCGAACGCGGTTATAGTTTGGTAAGTGATGACGTTACGCGCTTCCGTTTAGTTGATGGACGGGAACTTGTGGGCACGGCGCCTGATCTGACCCGGTATCATATGGAAGTTCGTGGTCTGGGCATTATCAACATCGCTTCGATTTTTGGGGTCGGCAGCATTCGCATGGAAAAACGGCTCGATCTTATCGTTACGCTCCGCGATTGGCAGGAACTAGAAGAAGTCGACAGGATAGGGCTTGAACAAGAGTTTTACGAGATTCTCGGAATTCATATCCCGCACATTACTATTCCGGTGCGGACAGGACGTGATCTCGGCAGGTTAGTTGAGGTGGCTGCTTTGGATCAAAAGCTGAAAAGCCTCGGGCAGAACAGTGCCGTAGAATTTAACGAAAAGCTGCTGAAATTGATGCAAACGAACAAGGAGAACTGATGGGCTTGTTGAGCAAGCGACATCCTGCTGCAAAGATTCAGAAAGAAGTTACTATTCTGAACAAACTTGGCTTGCACGCACGTCCGGCGGCAATGTTTGTGAGAATCGCGAATAAACATCGGGCGGATATCTGGGTGGAAAAAGATGGGGAACAGGTTAACGGAAAAAGCATAATGGGTCTGATGATGCTTGCCGCAGGTCAGGGTACCAAGCTCATCATTTCAGCAGAAGGCGCCGATGCGGAACAAGCCATCCAGGACCTGGAAACGTTGATTCAAAAGCGCTTTGATGAGGAATAACGCTTAGATGAGCGGTCCGGAAGTTAGATTTCAGGGAGTGGGAGTCGCTCCGGGAATCGCGCGCGGCGCCGTATTTATCTATCACCCAGACGATGAAGAGCCTCCCAAAAGGAGGATTGACTCATCGGAGATCGCGAATGAAATAGCTCGTTTCGAGACGGCTCTCATTGCAACGAGAGCGCAAATACTTGAGATGCAGCAGCGCATCGCCGAGGCCATAGGGGCCAAAGATGCCAGCATTTTCGATGCTCACCTCCTTGTTGTCGAAGACCGTACATTGATTGACGAAGTGCTTCGCACCCTGGAACGGAACAGCTTCAACGTCGAATTTATCTTTGCTGAGGTCGCGAACCGCTATGCGCACACATTAAGTCAGATCGATGATCCGTACTTAAGGGAGAGAGCCTTCGACATTCACGACGTAACCCGGCGAGTACTTCGAAATCTGTCGGGCCGATCTCCCCAGACGCTCGCTTCAATAGCGAGCCCGTACGTGATCGTAGCCCATAACATCACCCCCTCGGATACCGCGACTTTGAACCGGCAATGGGTTCTAGCTTTTGCTACCGACGTTGGCAGCCGGACTTCTCACACTGCAATCATGGCCCGCTCGCTCAATATCCCGGCGGTCGTGGGTTTGGGTGATATGTCGAGCCGGTTGCGCCCTGGGGATCATGTCTTATTAGATGGCACGAATGGTTTAGTTATCCAAAACCCCACTGATGAAACTCTGTGGGAGTATGGCGAGGTAGAGGTTCGCCTCGAAAAGGTCGAACAAGGCTTAATCGGCTTGCGAGAAACCGCCAGTACGACTGCTGACGGCAAGCATATTATACTCTCGGCAAATATCGAGCTTCCGGACGATGTCTCCTCAGTGGTTAGCGCCGGTGCGGAAGGGATCGGACTTTATCGCACAGAATTCTTCTTTTTAAATAAGACTGAACTTCCGAACGAAGAAGAACAGTTCCATGCTTATCGAGCCGTTGCGACAGGTATCGCGCCTCAGACGGTCATCATTCGAACCCTCGATCTAGGCGGAGATAAATTTCTAAGCCACTCTCATCTTCCTACCGAGCTCAACCCGTTTTTAGGTTGCCGAGCCATTCGATTCTGTCTCGAACGACCAGATATATTCAAGGTGCAATTACGTGCGATTCTTCGGGCAAGCGAGATTGGAAATGTGCGCATGATGTTTCCGATGATTTCGGGTGTATCAGAGCTGAAACAGGCAAAGGATGTGCTTGAAGTTTGCAAGACTGAGCTACGCGTTGAAGGAGTAGCTTTCAATGAGGAACTCGAAGTCGGGATTATGATTGAAGTTCCGAGCGCTGCTCTGGTCGCGGACTCTCTGGCAAAGGAAGTAGATTTTTTTAGTATTGGCACGAATGATTTGATTCAGTACACGATAGCCGTTGATCGCGTGAACGAGCGCATTGCTCACTTGTATCAACCGACTCACCCGGCTATTCTGCGCCTGATTGAGTTAACCGTATCTGCTGCTCATGCAAATGGGATTTGGGTTGGCGTTTGCGGGGAGATGGCCGGAGAAATCAGCCTGACACCTTTGCTGCTAGGGCTTGGTGTAGACGAATTAAGCGCAAGCGCCGGTCTGGTGCCCAGAGTCAAAAAAGCCGTTCAGAGTCTGGATATTTCGGAGTGCCTTCAGCTGATCGAAGGCATTAAGGGTCTCAACTCTGCTACGGCTATTTTGGCCCGCTGTGAAGAGGTAGCCCGGAAACACTATCCGGAGTTGTTGAATTGATCTACGTGCAGCAGTCGAAGACTGGAGAGTAAGACTCTCGAGTGCGTGAGATCATGGATGCGCGGAACCGTTCGGCTGTGACTTTTACAGATTTGCAAGGACGGGGAGTGATCGTGACTGGGGCCGGCCAGCCTGCCGGAATAGGAGTTGCCATATGTCGGGCATTTGCAGAAGAGGGTTGCAACATCTTTTTTACTATCAACAGTGCTTATGATTCCCGCTATCACGTGGGAGATTCCCCGGAAGCATTCGCTGAACATTTTGCAAAACAGTTGCGGGATCTCAGTGTAAAGGCCGGATACATCGATATCGATCTCTCACACAAGAACGCTTTCCAAGGTCTTCTGGATAAGGCTTGGTACTTCCTCGATTCGGCGGATGTGCTTATCAATAACGCCGCATTCTCAGCGCCAGATGGATTTCAATACCTCACGACGGACCTCCTAGACGCTCATTACTATGTGAATGTGCGTACTGTTATTATGTTATCGATTGGTTTTGCTCGTCGATTCACCAAATCTGACGGAGGACGAATCATTAATCTGACGTCCGGGCAGGACCTCGGGCCGATGCCGGGCGAGTTGTCCTATGCGATGTCAAAAGGCGCTATTGCAGCATTCACACGCAGCTTCGCTGCAGAGGTGGGACGCAAAGGGATAACGGTGAATGCTGTTGATCCAGGACCTACGGATACAGGATGGATGAGCAGCGGGATTAAACAGAGACTTGCAGAAAGAAATGCACTTGGGCGCGTTGGCAAACCCACCAATGCGGCTCAAACCGTGGTGTTTCTGTCCAGCCGTGCCGCTGACGGGATTACGGGGCAGGTGATTCATTCCCGCGGGATAGAAATACCAAACTCTTAGATTCAGATTAATTCCACCTGAGCGATTGGAAACGCTGGCCTGCCTCTTCGGCCTTTTCCCTTGAATTAAATGCTGATACGCGGAAGAAATCCTTGCCTTGCGCACCAAAACCTGTTCCCGGCGTAATCACGACTCCAATATCATTGAGCACTTTATCAAAAACTTGCCAGCTTGTGTAACCTGGTGGCGCACCTACCCAAAGGTAAGGGGCATTGATACCACCAAATACTTCTAAACCAGATCGGCTAAGTGCTTGCAGCAGTATCTGAGCGTTCCCTAAGTAGTGGCGGATAAGTCGGTCAGTTTCGGCTCTGCCGTCTTCCGAGTAAACTGCTTCGGCGCCGCGCTGGACAGGATAGCTCACTCCATTGAACTTTGTGCTGAATCGCCTCAACCACAGCGCATGCAATCCTTTTTTCTCTCCTGACTCGGTCACGCCGACAAGCGATCTGGGCACCACGGTGAAAGCGCAGCGCAAACCCGTAAATCCAGCGTTTTTCGAAAAGCTTCTGAACTCAATCGCGCACTCGGAGGCTCCAGGAAGCTCGTATATGGAATGGGGAACCGTAGGGTCGGTGACATAGCTTTCGTAAGCCGCATCGAAAAGAATGATGGCGTTTTCTTTCAAAGCGTACTCGACCCAGGACTGTAATTGCTCTCGGGTCGCAACCGAGCCGGTCGGATTATTGGGAAAACAGAGGTAAATAAGGTCGACATGTTCAGCCGGCAAATCGGGAACAAAACCATTCTGTCTTGTGCAGGCCAGGTAAACCAGCCCTTCGTAGGCGCCGCTCGCATCAGGAAGACCACTATGGCCAGCCATCACGTTGGTGTCCACGTATACGGGATAAACAGGGTCTACAATAGCGATGCGATTCGAGGAGCCAAAAATATCCAGTATGTTTCCGCAATCGCATTTTGACCCGTCTGAAACGAATATCTCATCGTCTTCAATTTGCATCCCGCGTAGCCGGTATTCATTCTCAGCAATCGCATATCTCAGGAACTCGTAGCCTTGTTCCGGGCCATACCCGCGGAAAGTCTCTCGGTGTCCGAGTTCATCGATAGCCTTGTGCATTGCAAGTCGCACTCCTGACGGAAGCGGTTCAGTAACGTCTCCGATCCCGCAACGAATAATGGACTCTTCCGTGCCCGGATTTTGAGCAATATATGTTTTGACCCTGCGGGCTATTTCCGGGAAAAGGTAACCTGCCCTTAACTTGAGATAATGTTCATTTATAAAGGGCATATATGATCCCAATCCTCGGCCCAAACCACTGGCCGAACAGTGTTCGTGCTTAAAGAAAAAGGGCGCTGTTCCGGGCGCCCTTCCTCTAAGGTGCATTTAAGCAGCGGCTCTTTGGTAATTTTGAGCAACCGCGTCCCAGTTTACAACACTCCACCAGGCTTTGAGGTATTCAGGACGACGATTCTGGTATTTCAAGTAGTACGAATGTTCCCAGACATCGATTCCCAGAATCGGCTTAAGTCCGTCCATAATTGGACTATCTTGATTAGCAGTTGAGATTATCTCTAACTTGCCATCCTGTCCGGCCACGAGCCAAGCCCATCCGCTGCCGAAACGGGCGGCAGCTGCCGCGTTTAGCTTTTCTTTAAACTGATCAAAGCTTCCAAAGGTAGAATCGATTGCCTGAGCCAATTTACCTGTTGGCGCGCCTCCGGCGTTTGGTCCCATGATCACCCAAAAAAAAGAATGATTGGAATGGCCGCCCGCATTATTGCGGATCGTCGTGCGAATAGCCTCTGGGACAGCATTGATGTTAGCTAGAAGCTCATCCACCGGCTTTGCAGCCAAGTCTGGATAATCCTTCAGAGCATTGTTCGCATTGGTAATGTATGTCTGATGATGCTTATCATGATGAAGCTCCATCGTTTTGGCATCAATGTGTGGCTCCAACGCGTCGAATGGATAGGGTAGAGGAGGTAATTCGTAAGCCATAAAGATAATTTGTAGTTAAGTTTGATCGCAGTAAAGCTTGTGTTGCGGCTCATACCATCCTAAAACAGTTCAGCGCCGAACGTCAAACGGCTGTGCAGGTTCCGGCATTGACAACGAAATGGGTCGCGCTAAGTCCTGTTCATATCGTCTGATATGGAGGGGCAGGGAGGACTTAATCGCTGCAGGGAAATCAGACCGTTTTCGATCAACTCAGCAGCGCAGGTATGCAATGGTTTTCCAACGATCTCGCTGTAACTGCGCAACGCATTCAGGGAAGTTTCGGTAAGTATAATTTGCAAAAAGCTTTTCGATTCCTGCTTCAATCGGGCGCGGCGCCGGCGCTGAGCGTCGCGAAGCTGGAGTTTTCGTTTGTTGCGCTTCTGGGGGGAGAGTTGCGCCATGGACTAGCGATCAGGATACCTGCTGTAAAAACCAAGTCGAGCGCTGTTTTTAAGCGCGGGCTGTCCAAGATCTCTGGAAATTGACAAAGAGCATCCTTGGACCTAAGGGAAATGTTCGTGTTGCCGCTGTTATTCTCTTCATCGCTAAGCGAGGACCGTCTTGAGGAACTCGAGTCGCTGATGTTTTTTCACCCGGAACAGGGGGATCACACGGTCCGGATCAACTCGTCAATCCAGAGTTATGGTTTCCCGAAGATTCTGGAAGAACCGCAGGGCTTGCGGATCGCGATTGCGGGCCTGGAGGTTCAGACCCTT
>JAFAXJ010000559.1 GCA_019241095.1 Verrucomicrobiota bacterium
AATGATGGCGAAGCTCTTAGAATTGTTTCAGATCTTGTCCGGCAAGCGGGATTTGACCCCGTAATTGTTGGACCTCTAGAACGCGCGAAAGACTTCGATTTTGGCAGTAAAGTCTATAACACAGGCATGACTGCCGCCGAAATTCGCAAGGAACTAGGGATTCGAAGCTAAAAAAGTCTTTCCGTAGTCGATCCTCAGCTCTAAGACTAACTAGTTCCCTGAAAGCGGTGGCTTGTGATGCGTAACGGCGAGGTTCTCGCAATTCTAGACATAACTTAAAAGTTTTGCGCCGACAACCTTTGTAGCTAACTAATGCAGTTTATCGATTGCGAAGCCTGGCGATAGAGTGCCGCCAACAGGAAAGACATCACGGCCACAGTTGCAAAGCAGATCACCAGGAACCTGTGACGTTTCGTCCGCTTTTCGACCCCTTCAAAACGTCAAATCCAGCGCGTCGAGAAGTACCGCATTTTTGGTCGACTGGCCCAAATTGGTAGTTCCTCCAAAGACTTGACCCGTGCCGGAGTCCATATCCAAGACTATGACTGGCTAGGGGCGGAATCGAACCGCCGACACGAGGATTTTCAGTCCTCTGCTCTGCCAACTGAGCTACCTAGCCTCGGGTTTGAAGAAGAGGGGAATATGGAGGGGCGGCTGTATGGCGCAAGCTCTTTTTTGGAACGACTACGCGCGACGATGCTCCCTTCGAAGAACACTGAGGGCGGGGCGCTGCCGAGTCGCCACTCTCCCGGCAATTTACCGCGTCTTCAACGAACGAAGAGTTGAGCGTGAACGGCGCGTTTGGCATTCAGGGGAGAACCTGCAATTTTCAGGACGGAAAGAAGGAAATAACAACGCCAATGAACCGTTTTATGCTCCTTGCGAGCTGGATCTGACGCCTCGGCGGAGCCTCGCCCTTGATTATGCCCGGTCGACTTCGGCCCACTCGATATCGCCAGCGCGGCAATGCAGGTTGAGCGAAATAGGCCGACAACAAGTTTCGCAATCTTCAATCATGCTAATCGTTCCTCCTCCGGAAGTGTCGATAGCTCGATCAAATTCAGCCCCGCAATAGGGGCAGCTGAGCCGAATTTCTACTTCGTAGTCCACAATTGATTCTGCTTCGCAACAACGGTCACTTTCACGTAAAATATTCGCCGGTAATCAGAGCGAGCGTTATTCTTCAGGGGGTCGCCTTGCTCGCGGTTCGCGATCTTTAGTTCCGCCAGGAGTTGGTACCGTCACAAAAGGGCCGCCAGCCAAGGGCGCTTGCGATGAAAATGCCACGTCCGGCATTTCGCTTGGTTTGCCTTCCAGGGGGAAGTCTTTTCGTAACGGATAATAAGGATAACCTTCCCACATCAGAATTCGGCGAAGATCAGGATGATCAGTGAAACGGATCCCCATCATGTCGTAAACTTCTCTCTCGTGCCAATCCGCCGTAGGCCAGATGTGAGTGACCGAAGGCACTTCGAGATTATCTTCAGAGACGCGAGTCTTAAGACGCAGGTGAATCTTGTGTTCCAGGCTGAACAGTTCATAAACCACTTCGAACCGGGGTTCGTCTCCGAAATCATCAACGCTCGATAAGTCAGTAAGAAAATCGAAGCCGAGCCGGTCACGCGCCAGCAAGCAGGCAGGAACGATCTGATCTAACGGCAATTCAAGGGTGATCTCACCGCGAAAATCCGTTCTTTTCAGAACGCCAAATTCGCCCTGAATCGTCGAAGCGGCTTGCTCCAAATTCACGCGATCGTCTCCGCTAGCTTCTTCTGATCCCGGAAGCCTCTCTCGTGCTCGATTTTCCCTTGTAGTTTCATCAAGCCTTCGAGAAGAGCTTCAGGCCTGGGGGGACAGCCGCTGACGTAAACATCCACTGGAAGAAGATGGTCAATTCCTTGCAGGACCGCATAACTGCGATACATGCCGCCCGAAGAAGCACAAGCGCCCATGGCGATGACCCATTTCGGTTCGGGCATTTGATCATAAATCCGTTTTACGGCGAGAGCCATCTTATAAGTGACTGTTCCAGCAACGATCATGACGTCTGATTGCCTTGGAGAAAATCGCATGACCTCGGCGCCAAACCGCGAGATATCGAAACGGGAGGCTGCTGTTGCCATCAGTTCGATTGCACAGCAAGCGAGACCCATTGGCATAGGCCATAATGAATTTTTGCGCATCCAATTGATGCACGTGTCCAGACGCGAGAAGATAACGTTGCCTTCAACCTTTGAATCGTAGGCTGCAGGAGCAAGGATTGCCATATTCCGAACTTAGGGGCAGGGGCAAAGGAGACAAGCGAAATGTTGTGCCGCTGGACGAAAGCTCTCCCAGCTTGTCGCCAGAAATTTGTTCGAGATTCTTGCCGGCCTCGTCCCATTGACGACCATAGCGCACTAGACAATACTAGGCACTCACATGGGCGCCCAGTTTACCCGCAACTTTTGCATTATCGCTCACATCGATCACGGCAAAACAACCCTGTCAGATCGGTTGCTGGAGACTACGGGCACCATCGAAGATCGCGAAAGACAAGACCAGCTATTGGATTCCATGGACTTGGAACGTGAGCGCGGGATCACAATCAAAGCTCATCCCGTGACCATGAAGTACGTGGCGAAAAACAACCAGGTTTATCGATTGAACCTCCTGGACACCCCCGGGCACGTCGATTTCTCCTATGAAGTTTCCAGGAGCTTGGCTGCTTGCGAAGGAGCGATTCTGGTGGTGGACGCTGCTCAAGGAGTTGAAGCACAGACTGTCGCAAATGTTCATCTAGCGCTCAAGCAGAACCTGACTGTTGTTCCGGTGATCAATAAAATCGATCTGCCAAACGCTGATATCGCTTCAGTAAAGAAGCAGCTTGAAGAAATTTTGGCTATTCCTGCGGGCGAGGCTATTCTAGCAAGCGCCAAAACAGGTATAGGGATTGAAGAAATTCTGGAGGCTATTGTTCAACGAATCCCGCCACCCGCTGAGCCGGAAGATGACCGTTTAAGAGCGCTCATCTTCGATTCCGTTTTTGATATCTATCGGGGCGTTGTCGCCTACGCGCGCGTTTTTTCCGGTAATATCGTCTCTAACCAAGCCGTGAAGCTCATGAGCACCTCAAAGAACTATGAGGTGAAAGAAGTGGGAATTTTTACCCCCAAACCGCTTGCTCAACCAAAGCTGGAAGCAGGGTATGTTGGTTACTTTATTGCGAACATCAAGTCGACCGCGGAAATAAAGATCGGGGATACGCTGACCGACCAACGCAACTCCGCTTCAACTCCGTTACCTGGATTCCAGGAGATACATCCCATGGTGTTCAGCGGAATTTATCCAATCAACACTGCGGACTTTGAACATCTCAAAACCGCGATGGGGAAGCTTCAGATTAACGACTCAGCCTTCGTCTATCAGGCAGAAAGTTCCGTTGCGTTAGGGTATGGGTTCCGTTGCGGGTTTCTCGGACTGCTGCATATGGAGATCGTCCAGGAAAGGTTGCGGCGGGAGTTCGACATGGATATCATCGCGACCTATCCAAGCGTTGTTTATCACGTTATAAAAACGAACGCCGAAACGGTAGAGATCGATAACCCCTCGTTTTTGCCAGACCCGAGCGTTATTGATGAGATTCAAGAACCTATCGTGCGTTGTTTCGTCATGTGCCCTAACGAAAACATTGGAGACATGATGCAGCTGATTACCGAAAGGCGGGGAGAAATACTGCATACTGAGTCGCTTGATACCAAGCGGGTCATGCTGACTGCAATATTGCCGTTAAACGAAATCCTCGTGGATTTTAACGACAAGATTAAGTCAGTCACTCACGGTTATGGCTCTATGGACTATGAACATTTCGGTTACCGGACTTCGAATCTGGTTAAACTCGATATGTTAGTTAATGGGGAATCGGTAGACGCGTTCTCGAGTATTGTTCATCGCGACAAAGCTGATTTGAGAGGACGACTGCTAGCAGCAAAACTGAAAGAAGTCATTCCGCAGCAGCTATATCAAGTCGCCATTCAAGCGGCAATTGGCGGAAAGGTGATCGCCCGTGAAAACGTTTCTGCTTTGCGAAAGAACGTTACTGCAAAATGTTATGGCGGCGATATTACGCGAAAGCGAAAGCTTTTGGAAAAGCAGAAAGAGGGCAAGAAGCGGATGAAAGCGATTGGCCGCGTTAATATCCCTCAAGAAGCATTTATCGAGGTACTTAAGACGAGTTAATGTTTACGCCGAAATATGTGGAAGATGGGCGAGCTTTAGCCAAAGCCGCACAACGCATTATTCATTATCAAGAAGATTTAGCCACGCCGGAGGATATCCGTTCAGTGCGGGCCCGCTTGATGGAGCTAAAGCAAGCTCTGCGAGAGCGGTCGAGGGACAAAGTGCGGGCAATGGAAAAAGCACTTATGCCCTTGCTGTCGAAAGTTCAACCGGTTCGGAGCTATCAGTCAGTCCGGGAAAACGTTGAGCTTTTTGTCGTTGCCATCGTGTTGGCGCTTGGTATCCGCGCTTTTTACTTGCAGCCGTTTAAAATTCCAACCGGTTCGATGCAACCGACCTTGAACGGGGTGATTGCACATAAAATGGATGGACCTCCCCCTAACATACTGGTTCGGACAGTGCAATTTCTTACTTTAGGTCGCAGCTATGAAGACATCATCTGTGAAGCGCCAAACGACACGATCGTGTCAATCTATGGGGCCAAGGTGAAGCGGTTCTGGGATGGGTCAATCATCCAGATGGGGTCGGGCAGAGTCTATCAGGTCGGCATATCGCCGGAAGTTTTGAAGTATCAGCTGCGCATTTTTGAGGGCCAGCAGTTCGTACAAGGACAGCCGATCTTACGGGCTTATGCTGACCTGGGTGACCAATTGTTTGTAGATAAATTTAGCTATAATCTGCTCGGACCTCGCCGGGGAGATGTTTTTGTGTTCCGAACCAACGGAATCGTCGGCATACCAAGCCCGGACGGTAATAGCCAACATTACATCAAACGGTTGGCCGGCTTACCGGGCGACACGCTCCGCATTGATCAACCCAACCTTTTTATCGATGGCAAGAAAGCCGACGAGTACCCATTCGAACGCGTTGAATCCCAGAAAAAAGGCTATCCAGGTTATCGCAACAGTCCAGGAGGAGGAATGGTCTATTTAACTGATCCCTCTTCAACTGTGACGATTCCGCCTCACAATTATTTCGCTCTCGGGGATAACAGCGCAAACAGTCTTGATAGTCGGTATTGGGGTTTTGTGCCGAGTCAGAACGTTGTCGGCAGAGGGTTATTTGTCTATTGGCCTTTTACCAGTCACTGGGGATTCGTTCGGTGATGTCTGACTTGTCGACAGGCGGTTTGGAATAGGTTAACGCGAGAACGAGGATAGAGGGTAAATAACGAGAACGAGGACGAGTACGATTGAGAGGGCGAAGAGTAGACTAAAATAGTTCTAGGGCTTGCCGCGCCATAGTGAAGAATGGTCTCGAGCCTGATTTGTTTGTGCTTCTGGCAGTTGCTGCTACCGGCATCCTCGCCCTTTCTATTAATGTTACCAGGTCGGGATCGTTTCGGGATGGAGTGCGCTGTCTGCAGCGCTACCCCGAGATCTGGGGATGGCTTGCATTGCTCGCCGTTTGCTATTTTTGCTTTGGTGCAATCCAAAGTGTTCTTCTGAATGAATGGCGAGTGAGGCCTAAAGAACTGCTTGTCTGGCCGGCTTTTGTTATACCAGATCCTGTTATAGCAGCCAGGCGTTCGTGGTTGCCGGCTTTGGAATCGCTTGCAGGTCTTTTCAGTCTTACTACGGTTAGCTTTCCCGTTTCCGGACTCGCTGCTCTGGCATTCCTTGTGAACTGGAATGGTTGCCAAACAAAGGTGATTCGCGCTTCAAAACGTCGATTTCCTCACTGGTGGATAGTGGTTTTTGTCGGCATGCATATCTGCGCCATTGCCGCGCTTTATAAACCTTTCTTCTCGCTTTGCATTTTCTGGCTAAACAACTTCTTTGGCAGCGTTCTACTTCTTAGGACCGGGGCGGTTTTGGATACACTGTCTTTTCAGTTTGAATACCTTTTCGGACTTGTGATTCAAATGTATCTGCTGCTTCGGGTGTTGGTCTGGGTGCGAGGTCTGCATGCTGATCCTACACGAACCTTGGACATGGCTCTCAAACGCACAATTTACGCTGGGAAATGGGCCGCCCTGATGGTTGCGCTGAGCTTGATTTGCATCCAGGCGCCATTATTGCTCACCTACTTTTGGAAGCCGGGATGGAATACCGGTTCTGTGGTGCAATACGTACAGCAAACGGTTCGACCATCCCTTGCTGTCCTGATCGTTCTTTTCTGCTCCGTTCAATTGAATCTAACATTTCACAATGAGACATTGCGTCAGGCATTCCTGGACCATGTCGAACTTCTTCGGAATGCCTGGTTACAGATTCTTTGGTTTTTAACGGTAGCCGGCATTGTTCTTTTTGCTGTTTGCTGGGCAGGAGAAATTTTAAGGACTGGTTTTCCGCAGTATTCTACGCCGAACCTGCTTGCCAGCCTGGCTTCTGTGGCAGGAAGAACTTTCTTTTCCGCGTGGTTTCTGGCCGCATGGGTATGTCTGTACCGCAGATGTCACAAAACAGAAAAGGGCATCCCTTTTTAGCCCGGCTGGGATGAATCTCTCCGAAAAAATAACTAAGCGAAGTAAGTCGAACCTTGCTTTTGCTTTCATGTCACTTCCGGAAGGCAAACGGCGCGATATCACGACTTTTTATGCATTTTGTCGCCATGTTGACGATGCTGCCGATGATCCTGGTGTACCGCTGGATCAAAGAAGGCATTGGCTCAGAGGGTGGCGACGCTGGCTGCAGTGTTCAGAACCTGATGAGCCGCCATTCGCCCCTGAGGTTAGGCAGCTTTTCAAGCGATATCCTATTGATCGTCAGCTCTTCGAGGCCATTCTTCTGGGTGTAGAGATGGATCTCGAACCAGTTCGCGTTACAAACTTTGCGGAGCTTGCCCGATATTGTTATCACGTCGCCGGGGCTGTAGGGTTGGTCAGCATAGAAATCTTTGGTTATAAGAATCCGGATTGTAAGGAATATGCCCGAAAGCTCGGTCTGGCACTTCAATTGACCAACATCATTCGTGACGTCGATAAAGATTTGCAGAACGGTGGTAGAATCTACCTCCCCTTAAACGAGATGAACATATTCGGGTACAGGCTCGAAGAGCTCGAAAGACGCGAGTACAATCTTCGTTTCGTTCAATTGATGAAATATCAGGCCGATCGAGCACGCAATTTCTTCCGGGAGGCAAGGCGTCTGTTGCCGCGGGAAGACAGAGCTTCGATGATTGCCGCAGAAGGAATGCGGGCGATTTACTACGAACTTTTGCGTCAAATGGAACAGGACGACTTCAACCTCTTCAGGAAAACGTACAAAATCGGGCGCGCAAAGAAGAGTGTGATTATTTTAAAGGAATTAGCGTCGAATTGGTTACTTACACACGTTTCTTAAGTTAGATATCGATATGAAGATTTTCGTCTTTAGTAGTTTTGCCTTGGCGCTGGCGCTTTCCTCCTGCGACACGCCAGTCGGACAAGGCGCTGGGTATGGAGCTGCAGGGGGTGCTATCATCGGTGGAATAGCAGGCGACAGCGTACGCAACGCCGCAATCGGAGCGGGCGCTGGAGCAGCATTTGGTGCTCTGATCGGGGCTATCGTCCAGGATAGCGATCGGCAGGGGTATGCCCAGAGCGCCCCGCCAGGCGGCTATCCATATGGTCGTCCGACGGAGTACCGGGGCCTTGTTCGAAGTCCTTACTATCCGCACAACCTGATTGATGTTCGAGGTATTCCGACAGGCGCTTTGGTGATTGATCCATCCACCAACCGTCCGTTTGTTCGGCCGTAGGCTCTTGGCGGGAGATCGGCTTTAAGCGGGCGAACGTTCAAATTGACCTCCCTGGCAAGGCTCCGCCGCGCTAGACTCACCGCTTCGTTTGGGGTGATGAAAGACCATCGATGTTTGTCAGGAGTCTGGCGCGGCAGAGCCTTGCTCTCTCGGCGCTTTCCCTTTTTTAGGCCTAACTGAACAGCAGTCTGCAAGCAAGTACCGAGGCCATAGCGCCCACCAGGTCCGCGCAAATTCCGGCTGGGATGGCATGACGCGTTTTCGTCACTCCGACCGATCCAAAATAGACCGCAACCACATAGAAGGTAGTTTCCGCACTACCGTAAATTGTCGCAGCCATATAGCTCAACATGTTGTCTGGACCGAATCGTTTTACCAAATCGGCCAGCACGGCGGTTGATCCACTCCCACTGAGTGGCCGCATCAGAATCATCGGAATGAGATCGGGCGGAAAATGAACGATCTCGAGCACCGGTCGAAACATCTCTTTCACAATCCCAAGTGCGCCTGAATCTCGAAAAACTGCGATAGCGACTAACATCCCGACGAGGTACGGGATAATTCGGACAGCAATCGCGAAACCTTCTTTGGCTCCTTCAATAAACTCCTGGTAGACGGCTATCTTACGGGCTGCAGCGTACAGCGGTATAAAGCTTAATAAAAAAGGAATAGTTAAAGGCGAAAGGGCATTGAAAAATGACGCGACCCAGTGAGTCGGAACAGAATGCAAGCCCGAAGCGGATGAGATCGCGCGCGTCAGAAACAAAATGATGAAAGTGGCTCCGACCGCACTGAGTGCCCAAGGACCCCAGTTTGCCATCGAGTGCGGCGCCTGATCTGGAACGCTATTTTCAATCGCGCAGATTGGAGTTGAATAGAGACCGGTCTGACGTTCCCACCGAAAACAACGCCATTGTTCCAGTAACTTAACTGTAAAAAGAGCTGTTGCGGTCGCAAAACAGGTCGCTATGAGGGTTGAGCCGACAATTCCGGTCGGATTTCTGGACCCGTTAATTGCGAGAATATTGATTGCAGTCGCGGGCACTAATTGAATGGAACTCGTATTGATTGCCAAAAAGGTGCACATTGCGTTTGTGGCGACGCCAGGCTTTGAGCTAAGCTGATTGAGTTGCGCCATGGCGCGCAGTCCAAGGGGAGTGGCGGCATTACTTACACCTAACATGTTCGCTGCAATATTCATCACGATCGAACCCATCGCGGGGTGCTCTGGAGGCACGTCAGCAAACAATCTCGATAAGAGAGGGCGAATGAATCGGGCCAGCAACTGAACGAGGCCAGCTTTTTCGGCTAAGCGCATGATTCCAAGCCAAAGGGTCATTGCTCCACTGAGGGGCAAAGCTACATCGATGACGGCAGATTTGGCTGCGTTAAGCACACCTTGGTTGATTGCATCGAACTGGCCAGTGAACGCTCCGACAAGAATGCCTCCGACCAGAAGTCCCAACCAGATGTAATTCAACATGAATCAGACAGTAACGACAGTTCGGAAATACAAGAAGGCAAGAAAGCCCCGGATCAATATCTTGTCGGACTTTGAGAAATCTGCGATTTCTACTTCGCCAT
>JAFAXJ010000628.1 GCA_019241095.1 Verrucomicrobiota bacterium
CGAGCTCGCCATTTAAGAATCAGCAGGTAGGTGGGTTGGAACCTCGTTAGCTGAGCGTCACGCCATCTTAATCAGGATGTTCCGGCTTGCGGCCATGGATCTTGTTCACTTTATGTCTGTTTTGTTCCACGCAATCCGTGCACATACGGGGCTTTGATCCCAAGTTTGGTCCAAACAAGGGTACAACACGTACCCCTTGGACCTGCTTTGGCCGAATCTATTGCCGCCTCACACCGGCAACATCCTCACCCGCCCGGCACCGAAGCAAGTCTTCCGCCAGTAGCTCAAAAGCTGTGAGCTTCTGCGCTAGCTCCATCCGCTGAGCCTGACCACCTCCGCTCCATCTGCTCAATGATCTGGCAACTGCTAACTGCCCTGACTCTTAGCTTTTCTAAAAGCGCTTGCACCGATATTATTTGTCCATTGGTATGAAACCTCAGTTCGGCGTCTGTAAAAACAAGGTCGGCTGCAGCTTAGCTTATACAGGGGAAAAAATCCCATTGACATCCGGTGCCAATTGCCCGGAGTGCGGCCAGCCTTTGTCTGTACAGACTGAAGGGAATCAAAACCGAAACCTTTTTGTAGTCGCAGTTTTGCTTGTGCTTGGCTTGTTGATTATAGGCGCCGGCGCAATTTTTCTGTTCGAGCACCAGATTACAAATTTAGCCTTTCACCCTTCTGCCGTTATACCTCCGAACCCAGTACAGTCGTCTCCGGCTGTAAGCCCTTCCGCTACCACAAAAATTGCTGATTCCGAGATTGCTCCGGTCCCACTCAAGCCCAGCCAACCTTCCGAAAAGAGTCCATCCACTGCAATGCCTTCGCCGTCCGCCAATCAGGCTTTATCACCTACGACTGTCCCTGCGCCAACTCCTTCGAACTCAACACAAATCGCCAGAGCGTCAACTCCGCAACCGTTTCCTGCTTTGCCGTCACCGCCTCCGTCTGCCGAACCACAGCCCAGTGCGGCCGCAACTCCGCAAGTTCTAGCACCCCGCCTTCAGAGCCAAGCTGAGGCTAATTCATCGCAGCAGGATGAGCAGCCTTCTCTCAATACAGATGCTCAACAACCGCCTGCCACCGTCCCTACTCCATCAAATGTAAGAGAAGACCGTGCCGTTCCAGACACAGCTGCCACCCCCACAATTCAGCTCGCTGATAAACTTTCCGAACAGGAGATTGACCAGACACGCACGGAAGTGCTCAAACGCATCGATGCAATGCCAAAATTTACCGCAGAAGATAAGCGTAGATTGGCAGCAAAGATGCAAACAGCGCGCTACATGCAACGTCTTTTAGTAATTCACTTTGAACTCGGGCAATCATCCCTAAGCCCTACGGCAATCAACGAATTGGTCAATCGATTCAGATCTCGCGAGATCGATCAAAAAACAAGCGACCCAACCGTTGTTTTTGTGGTGGCAGGATACGCTGACACAACCGGCGATCCAAAGAAAAACATTCAACTTTCAGAACAACGCGCCGACTTCGTCACCAAAATCCTGAAGGATAAGGCAAACGTGCTAAACGTCATTCATAGCATTGGCATGGGTGAAACTGATTTGCTTGACAAAAAAAGGACAGATCAAAACCGCGCCGTAGAAATTTGGGCCGTAGCTCCATGACTGTGAAGGTACAAAACGAATGCTGCATCTGCCGCACGATCGCCAGGCTAATCTAAGCTTTGTCAAAGCGCCTTGTTGTTCCGACTCTTCGATCCAAATAGTCTTAACAGGACTCCCTTCCTGGGTTGTTCCGGCACAAACCGCAAACCGAAGATGTGCCCTTCAAACTCGATTTGATGCTCAAAATAACAAAGAAATTTGCGCTCTCCTGGCTCTAAAGGCTGACCGTCTAATACAAAGGGATGAAGTACCGTTTTTGGAGTAAACAGAAACCACTTTTCGTCTTCACGGCCTATCAGCACATGACGTGCATCCAAACTGCCCATCTTAGAGAAATAATCGCTCGCCAATGCCCCTGCTTTGCCAATCACATCACCATCTTTGCATGGATAGCTCACGCCCTCCGCTCGCAATTCCAAATCAGCTGGATATGTAATCGGTAATCGCTCCAGCTTTTCCTCACTTTGCAACGATCCAGCTGAAGACAATGTCTCCGATCGAGCGTTTGGCTCCGCCGGTCTTTCCCGGGTTTCAGAAGCTGCAACAGGTAACGGGTCTTGTGTCGGTTCGTGAATGGCTGATTGAACAGCGGTCTCCGGCAATAAAGGTGACCCTATGGTTTGCGCGATCGGCATTCCTTGAGCAGGGATCAGAACAGAAGCAGCCGACTCCCCAAAAGCTGCTACAGCTTCGTCTAAAGTTTGGAAAATCCGGAACAACAAATTGAAATGCGAAACTTCGATAACCTGTCGGGCGGCTGTCCCCGGCGCCGCCAAAACCAGTTCCCCTTTTCTTTGGGAAGCTCGTTTACCGGCAGTCAGGATAACCCGCAACCCGGCGCTGCTGAGCATTTCAACTTCAGACAAATCCAGAATAACTGGTTGACTTTCCTGGATCAAATCCCCGAGCGATTTTTCGAAATCTGATGCCGCTTCGAAGTCGATCCTTCCCGTCACACGCAGTATTTTGCACCGTCCAATCGTCTGGGATATAGACCTCATCCGTGCTCCGATTTTACCTTTTTCCGCAATGTTAAGCAATTCCATGGCTCGTTCCACTCGTACTCGCTTTCATCCATCAGAGATAAAGTGAGATAGATGCCTAGGCCGCCTGGTTCTCTTGACGCCAAGTCGCCATTCAACGAGGCCTGTCTCGCCTGGGCCAGCGGATTGAATCGTTTTCCATTATCTCGCAGCTTTATTTCGATCCATTCATCATCCGCTTGGATTTGCAAATATAGAAGCTGGTCCATTCCAGGAAGAAAACCGTGTTTTAGAATGTTGGAAACCAGTTCATCAGCCGCAACTAGAATAGCCATCCGAGCAGGTCCTTCCACGATCCTCGTAAGAATACTACTGTCCAGCTCTGCCTTGAGACGTGACAGCGCGTTCGGACCATTGCTGATTTTAAATTCATAGGATTGGCGCATAAAGTTCAGGCTTTTGACTTCGCCGTCTTCTGATAGTTCACGATCAAAAGGCCGGCCGTAGCAACCATCAGGCCTGCTGGGAACAGGAATGCCCCCGCTCGAAAGTAGTGTGCCAATGCGCATCCGGCGGCTGCTCCTACTAAATAAAAGCTCCAGACCAACAGAATTAAGTTACTCGCCTTGCCAGTCTGTTGCGGATCTTTTCCCGTCCAACGATTGACAAGAGCTTCTCCGAGTTTTTCCAAGTCTCCAGTGATAAACGCTGTGTTGAGTGAAACACCGTCTACTCTTGTATAAGCGGCATTTTGCATTCCAAGACTAAACGAAAGCCAAGGCACGAAAACGCCTGTAGCGCGTGGAAGCACAAAAGCGGCTACGGCCAAAAGAGCAGATGCGCTTATCAATGGCACCGCAATGATTGGGAATGTACGTTGGCTTTTGCCCGGTTGAATATTTAAGAGCAGGCGAGAAAATATGATTCCGCCAAGAAATGCTAAAATTGGACTAAAATGCCGAAACGCTTCGCTCCATTGACCGGAAGCCAGATTAACCCCCAGCCAAACCGTGTTGCCGGTCTGGTTAGCAACAAACAAGCTGCTAACTTGCAGATAAGCAATCGCATCGACTGCTCCCGCCACCGCGCTCAAGCTTAATGCAAAGCAGGAGTCGATGCGACTAGTCAGGGTTTGCAAATGAGTTTTAGGAACTGGCATCGTTTACAGCAAAGATTAGCAATTTCGTGTAGTGCTCGACACCCAACTATTCAATCGACTACCATATTCAGAACTTTTTCTTAAAGACTTGAGCGCTCCCACCTCAGCTAATCCAGCTAAATTTCTTCTTCACCCAGATCAGGCTGATGCTCGCGATTTCCAGTACAAACCGCCATCCGGGATTCAATTGCCGGCGGTGGTCGATCTACGCCTAAATGCTTGCGGGTTTCCGGCGATCTTTGACCAGGGGCACCTGAACAGTTGTACCGCCAATGCGATCGCCGCAGTTTTGGCCTTTGATATCAGGCGGCAAAAAAGGGACGATACTTTCGAGCCTTCTCGAATGTTTGTTTACTACAATGAGCGTTATCGGGAGAGCACTATCGGATCACCAGTTTTTGGCGACCATGGTGCACCGGCCTTCATGAGAGACTGCATCAAGGTAGTCGATGACCTAGGCTTTTGCTCGGAAACGATTTGGCCGTACGAGTTTAGCGCGATGGATACGAGACCCTCGGATATTGCGTATCGCGCAGCGCTGGAGCACCGGTCTTGTGATTATTTTCGCATTCCCCAAACACTAGATTGCTTTCAAGCCTGTTTAGCGGAGGGGTTTCCGTTTGTATGTGGAATCACGATTTACGAAAGCTTTGTCACTGAGCAGGTTAACCAAACCGGCATCATTCCAAATCCAGCACCCAGTGAGAAAAAGCTGGGTGGCCA
>JAFAXJ010000020.1 GCA_019241095.1 Verrucomicrobiota bacterium
CAGCGGCTATATCCAGCTGGGCAAGGTCTCCAGACCGATTGAACCCAGGGATACTGAAAGACATCTTTCGGTTTTCCAGAAGCTGGAGGGCTTGCTGGGGGTTCAGCATACCGCTATCGCACGGTGTTTCGAATGTCCCGGAAAACGAGAAGTTCCTGGGAATGCGACATCGACGATCTGTCCGCAATGCGGTGCTTACATCGACCTTCAGGACTATAAAATTGAAGGAAATTACAGCAGATCTATTCGCACCCGTGGAAAGCTGATCATCAGCAGTAAAGGTGATCTAAATAGTAATCGAGTTATCTGTGAGACTGCCGAAATCTACGGCTTTATGCGCGGCAGTCTCATCTGCAGCGGCGATGTGCGCATTCGCTTCAAAGGTAAGCTAAGCGGCAGCATTGAGGCCAAAAATGTGCATATCGACAAAAAATGCGAGGCCGAGTTTGTCCGTCCTATCCGCGTTCAAAATATCGAAATTGAGGGCAGCATTTCCGCTAGAATCATTTCAACCGGGAAAGTCAACGTTCTGAAAACGGGAAAGCTGACAGGTGCGGTACAGGGTAGAGGGTTCAATGTTGAGCGCGGAGGTGAGTTCTTTGGAGAGGTGTCGATGGGAAAGGTCGACATGGTTCAAGGGGAACTTCTGGTCTCTTCTCAAGGTGCTAATATCAAAACACCTGGCAGCCCTGGTCCGGGAAACGGTTTTAGCTTGGCGTCGGCTTAAAAGTGATGTTCGCAACACTTATACCTGCACGAAACAGGTTTAGTTAGGCTCTTTTGATAAGGTTTCTGCGATTCAGGCCTCGCAGAAACCTATTCTTACCGGATTTGTCAGGGCGAAACTGCTTAACAGCTGCGATCAGGGCTCAGGCGTATGAGCGCCTCCGGCCGATGATGTTGGTCCTGGTTTCGAAACGGTCGCGGAGCTAGGACTGGACACCGGACCGACCGGTTGTTCGGCAGAGAATCGGTTACTTAATCTTTCCGCTTCCTTGCCGGCAAATCCGGCTATCGCGCTTTGCGGATATCGTTCAACAACGGTTTCGTAAAGACGCTGCGCGTCTCTGCCAAGATTTCTTGCTTCTGTTAACCTCGCTTCGTTGAACAGCGCCATGGGTGCCTGGTACGAATTCCCGAAACGAGAGCTGATCTGTCGATAGTATTCTAAAGCTCTATCAACGTTTTTTTCTATTTCAGCATTGGCAGCCAACCCCATATACCCATTTACCAGAAGAGGGTGCTTCGAAAATTGCTTGACGAAATTGTCGTAAGCGGAGTCAGACTCCTGGTACTTTCCTTTTTCTCGCAGTTCGGTTCCGATTCTCAACCAGGCGTTACCGGCGGCAGTCGATCCCGGAAATTTCGAAATGACGGATTGCCATCCCTTTACCGAATCCGAAGCGGTGTACGCCTCTGCAGCTTTCTGATTCCGCACCGTTTGGAAACCGATGTAGATTGTTGCCGCTAAAAAAACCAAGGCGGCAAACACAGCGCCAACAATGATTTTCTGCTTGTGAACCGCCCAGAAAATCTCTGGATCAAAGGAGAAGGCACCCGGAGTGGGTTCGGCTGCCGGCTGGCTAGTCATAAAAGATAATTGTCAGCTTACCTGGGCTCTTGCTTCATCCGCAAGTGCGGTACTCAAGTAACGTTCACCTGTCGAGCATGCAACGGTAACAATGAGTTTGCCTTTATTTTCAGGCCTTTTAGCTACCTCCAGCGCCACATGTACATTGGCGCCGGAACTGATTCCACCCAGAATTCCTTCCTCGCTTGCGAGCCGTCGCGCCATAACAAAGGCATCATCGTTTGAGACAGTGATCACTTCATCCACGATTTGAAGATGGAGATTGTTTGGGATAAATCCCGCCCCGGTTCCCTGAATTTTATGCGGTCCTGGCTTTAAAGGCTCCCCTCGCATTGTTTGAAGAATCACCGGTGAATCTTTTGGCTCCACCGCAATAGCTTTAAACTCCGGCTTCCGCCGTTTGATGACCTCCGCAACGCCCGTAATGGTGCCTCCAGTTCCCACAGCCGAGACGAGAATGTCGACTTTGCCATCGGTATCCGCCCAGATTTCTTCCGCAGTTGTCAACCGGTGTATCTCCGGATTAGCAGGATTATCAAATTGTTGTGGCATCCAGGAATTCGACGTATTCCTTAAAAGTTCTTCAGCACGGGCGATGGCACCTTTCATACCTTCAGAGCCGGGTGTGAGCACAAGCTTTGCCCCAAGCATCGCCAAAAGAGTGCGTCGCTCTAAGCTCATCGTTTCGGGCATTGTGAGGATTAACTCGTACCCTTTCGAGGCACAGACGAATGCGAGAGCAATACCCGTGTTTCCGCTCGTCGGTTCAATGATCACCGTGTTCGGCTTTAGCGTTCCATCTTTTTCGGCTGCTTCGATCATCGCCATGCCGATTCGATCTTTTACACTTCCGAGCGGGTTGAAAAATTCGCACTTGACAGCCACCGTGGCGTCGATACCCGCGGCGAGGCGGTTTAGTTTAACGAGGGGCGTTCTGCCGACCGTTTCAACGATATTATTATAGAGTCTGCCATTCGTTTGCATTTGGTGAGGATTCCCGATGGAGGTAATGTGTTATCTACACTATGCGATAGAGCGTTCAAGTAATGAACCAAGACACAGCTAGTTGGTAGTAATGATCTAATTGCAGGATTTTCACTAATGGCAGAACTCTTAAGCCCTGAAGCCGTTCAGACAATGTTGGGCGAAATCCCGGAATGGACACTGGATGGCGACAATATCGTTCGCACCTTCGAATTCGAAAACTTCGCAACAGCGATCAAGTTCGTGGTCCGAGTAGCGGAGTTGGCCGAAAAGATGAACCACCATCCTGACATTAATATTCACTGGAACAGGGTACGTCTTCTGTCAACGACGCACTCGTCAGGCGGCCTCACAAGCATGGACTTCACCTTGGCGGTTCAAATTGATAAAAGTCTCGCTCCAACCTGAATGTAAACGTCAGGGCCGCCAGATGCTGCTGGCGGCCCCGGTTTGTGGCGTAAGCCGAATTCTGTCAGACCGTTGTGGTCCGGAGCGACCATTTATCTCACCCTTTTCAGAGTGCCCGACCGTCGCCTGGGCGTTCGCCACGACTGCCTGACCGGCGCGCTGGAACGCTCAGGTTGTCAGGTGCGACTATTACCCGAGGGAGGTTTTGGCTCCGCTTTCGCAGATTCAAAACCAAGCAGGCAACTTGACCCTCTGCTTTGTCTTGCACCGCATGGGGTTTTTCCAGCAATCTTGCTCGCGCAAGATCCGGTGGGCTTTTACCCCGCCTTTTCACCCTTACCCCGCACCACTTTGAGCCGCCAGTCTCTTTTGACAGTGAATCGCTTTCCGGCTCAAAGTGGTGCGGGGCGGTATCTTTTCTGTGACACTGTCCGTCACGCGAAACTTTCGCTTCGCGTTCCCCGATTTTCATCGGGCATGCCGCCTTATGGTGTTCGGACTTTCCTCTAGCATAAAAGGTTATGCCAGCGATCGCCAGCCACGGTTTCTTATATAGCTCATATAAAGTGCGGACGCAATATGCTCGATAGGAGTCAGCAGGCGTAGTCAGGAAAACAGGGTCACGCCGGTTAAACAGGGTGACGCTGGTTGATTTGTAGAACAAGGTTGCTCTAGATCCAGAGTAATGCGGTGTGTAGAGGATAATCAGTTCCTGGTTGAACAGTCAAAAATCTCTTGCGCAGGCAATCAAAGATAATATAGTCCACGCTCCCCCGCGTCTGGCGGGAGGATGGGCAGGCTGCAGGGGCGGCTTTTTGTCCTGTCATCCATACTGATAGGGGATCAACCGGATTTTTTAATGCCAACAATTAACCAGCTGGTAAGACAAGGTCGTAAAAAGATGGTGGTTAAGTCTAAATCACCAGCTCTTGCCGACTGCCCGCAACGTCGCGGGGTTTGCGTACAAGTGATGACTCGTACGCCGAAAAAACCGAATTCGGCGCTTCGTAAAGTCGCAAAAGTCCGCCTGACTAACGGGTACGAGGTGATCGCGTATATTCCCGGAGAAGGTCATAACCTTCAAGAACACTCGATCGTTCTGGTGCGGGGTGGACGGGTGAAAGACTTACCGGGTGTTCGTTACCACATTGTCCGAGGAACACTCGACAGTTTAGGGGTTGAAGGACGTCGTCGCAGTCGGTCCAAATACGGCGCTAAGAGACCGAAAGCAGGAGCTGAAGCAGCTGCTGGCAAGGGCGGGAAGGCGGCGGCTAAAGGGGGTAAAGCGCCGGCGGCCAAAGGAAAAAAGTAAAAACATTGTATGTCACGTCGTCGCAGAGTCATTCACAAAATCGAAACGGTTGATAGCCGTTATGCGAGTCCTGTTGTTGCACGACTTATTAGTACCGTCATGCGAAGCGGGAAAAAGTCCTTGGCAGAGCGGGTTGTTTACGAGGCAATTGAAAGAAGCCGTGAAGGATCTGATTCCGTTGATCCACTCGATACGTTGCATAAGGCTCTGGAAAATTCTAAGCCGCGTCTTGAGGTAAAATCTCGGCGGGTTGGGGGCGCGACCTATCAAGTCCCACTGGAGGTGCCGCAAGATCGGCAGGTTTCTTTGGCTATGCGTTGGATCGTAAATTTTGCAAAGAACCGTCGCGGAACAATGGTCGCGAACTTGGCGGCAGAAATCAAAGACGCTGCATCTGGACAAGGCAACGCGATTAAGAAGCGTGATGATACTCACAAAATGGCGCAGGCTAACCGAGCCTTTGCGCACTTCCGCTGGTGATCCCTATGCCCTCAACCGTTTTAGAAAAGGCTCAGGCCATGACCAATCCAAATTCTCCGAATCGGGCATATCCGATGGAGCGTACGCGCAACATAGGTATCAGCGCGCACATTGATGCAGGAAAGACAACCCTGACCGAGCGGATCCTGTTCTATACCGGCATGATCCACAAAATTGGCGAGGTGCACGAAGGCAACACCGTGACCGACTGGATGGAGCAAGAACGGGAGCGGGGTATAACGATCACCTCGGCAGCGACTACTTGTTTCTGGAATCAGAGAAAAGAAGCTGGAGTCTTTAAACTATTTGAAGAACAAAAACAGCGGGTCAACATCATTGACACTCCTGGTCACGTCGATTTTACAGCGGAGGTAGAACGCTCCCTGCGGGTGCTTGATGGCGCGATTATCGTCTTTGACAGCGTTGCGGG
>JAFAXJ010000028.1 GCA_019241095.1 Verrucomicrobiota bacterium
AGAGGATCCAGCAGCGACCAACCGTTCAGAAGATATTTCGCTCCCTTCTGGTCAGCAGCGAAACGTAATTCCGTACCAAGCTGATAGTCAGGCAATGTCTGCGTCGATAGTGACTGCGTATCTTGGATGTTCTCGCGATTCCAAGCCGGCGCTATAATTTGCAGGTTGTCTACTTCAGCGGCATAATCACCGGGTCGCATGTGCAGCATACCAATTCGCCAAAGAGCCGGTGTCTCAAAGACGTAAAGCGCACTTTGATCAAGTCTATCTTGCTGAATGTCTTTGAAAGCCTTCTCGCGGATGGCAACTAACTTACCTTCGTCGACACGACCGTAGTGGCAGAGGCCTATCGGCATGTTGTGTACGGCCGCGAAGTAACAGAGTGGCAGAAAGCCTTCCTTTGTCTCGCGGGGTAAAACGTAAGCTACCCGCTGATATTTCTTGCCGACTTTTTGCCAGAAATCTGAGGTCAGAAGCGGCGGGCTGAACCTATATGCATATTGAGCTCTGTTGGTGCGGAGCGCTTGCCAGGAATCAACGATTTGAACGATCAGAGCGAAACTAACGAGGATCAGGGCTGAAGTGCGTCTAAACGTTCTCAAGACATGGAACAGAACGCCCGTCAAAATCAGATAATAGGCTATCCAGATAAATCGGCCGGAGGCCCGGAACGGAGCTATCAATTTTGCAAATGTGAACGGTACGTCATAGTGAAACAGGACGTGCGGCCCTATTGCGATATTGTTCGATAAAGCAAAAAGCATAGAAAAAAGGAATAGCAGGCAGAGTGGCCAGTTTTTCTGCCAAGCAACCGGCTTTAGCCCTGAGCGAAGCGTTTCGGCGCAGGCTGCGATCGCAAGCAAGATCGTCCCAGTCCCAAGATAACAAAATCCTTCATAATTTCCGCCCGACTGTGATTGGTCCTTGAACAATTGTGACCAGCTGCTGCGCCCGCTGAGTTGGACAACCCCTGGATCGATAAGACCTGTAAGGCTGGCCCGAAAGACGCCGAAACCCGAGGCGCCTAATTCGGTTATTATAAAGTAACCTGCCTCCCACATCGTTAAGAAGAGAATGGGAACTGTTATCGCTAGTGCTTTTGCTGCTCCTCCCAGACTTAGTTCACGATCGAAATAGCGTGAAGCGAGGCACCCAGCAAAGATCAGTATTACCATCGCCAAAAGGATCGGAGTCACCAAACTGGCGACAACTAACAGGATAACCCAAGGTAACAGACGAAATCGCGGCGCGAAGTAAAGATACAAAGATGCCAAAAGAAGCCAGTGCGAAGCTAAAGCAAAATGCCAGTGTATTCGCCACACGAACGGCGGGGCTAACACGAAGAAGGTCGTGGCCAATGCTCGCGTCCAAGCCATATTCTTGGTTCCGGTTAATCGGCCCAGCAGTTTCCAGCCGAAAAAAGCCTGGAGCAAAAAGCAGATGAACGTCCAGAGGCCAAAGTACTGGAAATTTTCAGGCAGCCATCCGCTGATGAATTTGAAAGGAAAGGCCAGGATGGAAAGGGAATCGGAGTAAACAGTGGAACCGCTTATCTCCATTCCGTACGGCCAAATGGCCCCGAACGGCTGCTGCAGAAGAGGCGTGTTGCGGAAGAACATCCACCCCAAGTAATTCATGGACGGATCGCCGGTTAACATCCAATGCAGGTTCGTGGGGTAAATGATAGCTCCACCAGTGATCAGCCAGAAAGCCAAACTCCCTATGACTATAGGCTGCCAGGACAGGGAAGTTATCCTGAGATTCTCGCGCTGAACGGGTGGTGAGACTTCCAACTGTTTTCTTTCGAAAGATGTGGCGCGATCCATGAGGCTGTTGCTATGACTTAGATAAATCCGTAATTGAAAGATGTTCCAGGGCGATACCGAGACGACGATCATCCGGAAGTCCCCACAATTCTCTGGGCGAAGTTGGTTTAGGAATCTTGATAATCAAGCTTCTGTCTGATCCTGAAGAATCAAACATTAATGAGACTTCCGTCGTCTCAGCGCCCACCCGGAACTGTTGCTCTGTTGAACCTGCGACCAGCGTAAAAGGTAACTCGGCATTCGGCCCAAACGCGTGCGCCGCTAGAGTCACCTTTACCTTTTTTGGTAAAGGGGATACAAATTCCATTCGTACCGCGTCTCCGATCGACCACTGGCCGAAACTTTCGCGTCCCGCCAGTCCCACAATTCGAGTAATGACCCCGGGCCACGCGCCGTTTCTGAAATCTACAAAGCTATCGTTACCTATGTTTATTAGTGAATAAGCTCCAATGGATAGCTTGTACCTGGCAGGTGAGCTATATTGGTGGTTACCGATCAGTAAAATCCATGTTTTACCTGTTGGAATCTGGGCAGGTTCGAGAGCGGCGTCTTGCGGAATATCCAGGATACTGGCATCAGGATTATCTACGCTGAATAACGCTTTGTTCAGACTCAACAAATCAGATGCAACAATGACCAGTTTCGACGCTTGCGTGCCTAGAAGCTCCCTGGCAAACTGGCCGGCTTCGTCGTAGGTGCTGGCAACGATTCTGTACCGGAGCTCAGTATCAATCCAGCTCATCGTTGAAATAAATGTCAGAGGCAGAAAGGCGAAAAGGTAGAGAATGCCTCCCAAACTTTTGTTAATAGCCCAGATAACAACAACACCAACGCTCAGAGCGCCGAGCGCCGCGAAGTTCCCTGGATAGTAAACGAGCGTTAGCTCAGGGCTATCAACAAAATTTGGAGCATATTTCCTTAGTCCTATCAGAATCCCGTACAGCGTGGCTGCAGCGACCACCAAAGCTGCTAAGCAGGCTTTCGGCGACACAGCTATTGGTCTAAAAGAAGCGTTTGCCTGAGCTGCTGCAATGACAAAAAAAACCGGCAGAGCAAAATTGTAGTATCGCAGGTGCAATCGTTGGATAGTGTCGTAAGGAGAACCGCCGGCGAAGAGCGCCGTCGAAAGCGGAGAAATCAGCAGCAAAGGCGTCAGAAAAGCGACCGCATACAATTGAAGAATACGTTGTGCTCTGTCCTGCGGATCAGTTGTAAACGAAACAGTTGCGGCCAGTGGAACGCTGAGCAAGAAAGACAATGCCAGGGAATGCCCAATCAATAACTGACCAGCAGTTTGCAACAGATCTAAGGCTTTAAACCCGGCTAAAGGCGTGGCTGCAGCGCCGCCGTACCTAGTGCCTGTAAAACTCAAACCTGCAAGGCCGGCGTAATGATAGCTCAGACCGAAGCGGATCAGTAAAAATACACAGACTGCACAAAGGCAGGAGACGATGGCCGATTTGATACTGATGAATTTCGATAAACAGCACAGCAGAAGAAAGGCGGCCAGTCCGGTTAAAAGAAAGATAGCGTGAAATTTAATTCCGGCCATCGCGCCAAGAATAAGTCCAGAACCAATACCTAAGACCCACGGGTTTCCGTTGATGCTGCGAAGAACCAACCAGGTAAACGCCCAGTAAGCACAAAAGTACATCGATTCCGGCATGAAAAAGGCCGAATAGGCGCTTATCGGCCCGAGGACGGAGATCAATGCAACAAACAACGCGATCGGCCAGGAAGTGACTCTCCTGCAGATCAAATAAATAAAGACCATCGCCATCGCAAAGAAGCAGGCGTTAAAAATCCGCGCAGCTTCCAGGAAACTTTTCCCGGCGTAGCGGGTAAACCCGAATAAACGGAAAAACAGGTACGAAGGTACCGGTGCCTGAGCCATTGGCGCCAACCGCGAAAATTTGCTGTAGATCCACTCGTCATCGAATACCGATGCATGCAGCCCGCAATTGCGGATTATTAGAACGACGAGCACGACGAATGCCGCTACCGGCACCGCGATTTCAGGTGTGATAGCTCGGAGGTTAACTCTTTTTAAGAAACTGCGGGGAGAGTCCATGCGTACTTCAAGGCAAAGTCAGAGTCAGCGCTTAAGAATTTGCGCTACTGGCCTACAGTTTTTGTATGCGGGTGTTTGCTTCTGGTGGTCAAACGCGGAAAACGTTCGATGCCATCGGTCTCCGAGAACGACATCTAGCAATTGAATACAGCTTTCCTTCCAGGTCAGACATCGGATACCAGCTGAAGCCGGCGCAGCGGCGCCCAAGCTGAGCCATTTACGGAGCGCTTCAGCAAGTGCCTCCGGCTCCTTACCATCAAAGTATAGGGCATGTTCCCCAGCAACTTCACGAAAAACCGGAAGGCCGCGTGCTACAATCGGAATCCCATACTTTGCTGCTTCGACCAGCGGCAAGCCGAAACCCTCTCCTTCTGACGGGATAACAAGCGCGTCGGTAGCTTTGTACACCGAATCGAGCATTTCATCGCTGATGGCTTGTAACCAGAATAATCGCTTGTTATATTCCGGGTGGTTCAAAGTGAGGTACGAAAAGTCGTCCATCATCCAACCCTTTTTGCCCACGATAACCAGGTTCACGTCATGACTCTCCGCCCAGAGGCTTTCCATAGCTGCCAACATCTGCCGATGCCCTTTCCGCGGTTCCACAGTGCCAACTACCAAAAAGGTCATACGACTGTTTATTTTTTTTAACAGGATCTGTGAGCCTTCTGGAAAGCCTTTGGTCGGTAAGCTGGTATGTAAGTCGGAGCCCAGCTGAAAAAAGCCGATGGACAAAGGCAGGAGTCTCTCGGAATGCTTCTCGTTCAGCCACAAAGATAATTCATCTGCAACCGTCCGCGAGATGCAAACGATCCCATCCGCGATCTTGGTCACCGTCTTAAGCCACCTGAGCACCATGGGTGATAGTTCCGGTGGAAAGAGCTCAGGGCGCAAGAGCGGCAGAAGGTCGTAGAGGACGAAAGTTATTCGCAATCCTTGCCGCTGTTTCTCCCGAAACCAAGATTCGAGAGATGGCAGAACATCAGCCGGCCAATCTACGCCCAAAAAAACATCGCCATGGGTTACCTCCAGCTTATCATCAGTCAGCTCTTTCTCGGATAAGTCGAGGGCGCTGGAGATATAACGACGCGCATAAACGTAACCATCACTAACTGCACGAACGGCTTCCACACGATAACCCGACGGGGGATCGGAGAGCAATGCCATCAAGATCCCGCGAGTCACTCGTTCAATTCCAGTTCGCAAGTCATGTTTTGTAATGTTGGTTATATCTAACAGGATCTGCGGCGGGCCTATCCGTTCTTGATTAGCGGTTGCCGCGAGCGCAATGGCTGCCAACTCGGAGCGCATCGAAACGGTCGGCGCATAGGTCCGCGCTACCATTTGAATAACGCGTTGTTGTCGCGCAACGGCGCTTTGTGAAAAGGCTTCTTCTATAAATTCGTAATAGAGCGCGGCAACCCGATCAGGTTTATGAA
>JAFAXJ010000375.1 GCA_019241095.1 Verrucomicrobiota bacterium
GTCTCGGAGCCAGTCTTTCAAACTGTTTTGCTACCGATTGTAAGCCAGCACGTTCGCGGCAATTTTGCCGAATTTGAAACGCGCAATCAGTTGGTGCTCGCGCGTTTCAAGTTCGGGCAGACCGAAGCAGAAGGATACCTCGAGAAATCGGGACGCTGGCTTAGAGATCCCGCTACCCGGAAGAATTATCCAGCAATTTGTGAAAACTGCATTTACCGTGAAGATTGTGAGTCTATCGATCCGGCGTCTAGCCCAGCTTTTGCGTGGAGGCAGCTAAGTTTGATTGACGAATCGGGAATCCCTACCAGGCGCGGTATCATTTTCAGTCTTTTCAGCCAAGGAGAAGGGTTAGCCATCGCGGCTGCCCTGGAGCAGAATGAATACTTGGTGGACGATCTTGTTTTTGATCTTGCCAATCTGAGGGCAGGACACAGATTCGCGCGTGACGAAGCGGTATTTGGCGGACGATTGGGCTATGTTTGCCAACTGACTTATGGGCGGCTCGATTTTCCAGGGTACCTGGAAATGGGGGTCCCGCCAGCCTACGGCGCCGGAGCTTCGGAAGTCATTCGGGATGTTATCGAACAACAAGTTCCACGAAGTAAGCTCCTCACGGATTTGCTGCGACCAGGAGATATTGAAAGGGCCATCACAGAATGGAGAAGTTTGTTACGACAACTTGTTCAAGCGCCGGATTATCCCTGGTCACGGTGGCGTGAGCTTCGGGAAGTTTCAGCCAAGTTTGTCAGCTCCACGCAGAGCCCCACAAAACAGCTCTTACCTGCATTATTGCCTAACCAACTGAGGCGTTACCAGCCTAAAGCTTCTCCATTCCTGTCCAGAGTTTCTGATCTTGATCGCCATGGCGTCTAAGACGAACAAGGTATTGCCGGGCCAGAGATGGGCGCTCGCTTTGATGGTCGCTTTCCTGCTCGCGATGTCATTAGCTGCTGGAACGGTGGTTTTGGACAGTTGGGATCGAGCCAAATTGGAGAGTATTCGTGAACCCTTCTCTACTGGTGATCCGATCACCCTTGGAGTAGATCCGTTGCAGCATCCTGGACGCGAAGTCCTTCGCAAAGGGGGTACTGCCTATTTTCTACGAGGAAAACAGATATTGAACTTGAATGAGTACGAAGTCCTTAGAGCTGGTTTGGACGACAGCGGTAAGATTCGGTTGTATCGGACACCTGAAATGAATTCGATTCTGGTCAAGGTCGGTGTGGGCAAGTTCCTTCAATTGGAACCTCGATAGCGATTGCGAGCAAATTGGCTTCTAACGAAGCTGAAACCTGTCCCCGTCTTCAGTTGCGACGGGCTTTTCGATGTTACGAGGTGACCTTAAATCTCCGACCTGTTTCGCCATGCAGTCCACAGGAACCAGGCGCCCAATAGGAACATGAATAACGAGAGTAGCTGGCCCCGAGTGAGTGGACCTGTTAAAGCGGCGTCCGGTTCTCGGAAGCATTCGCCGATAATGCGCATCGCAGGGTACAGGATGAAGAATGCGCCCGTCGTAATTCCGTCGGGCTTCCGGAACCGAAGGCGAATGACAATCAGGCAAGTAAATAATAACAATCCTTCGAGAAAGGCTTCGTAAAGCTGGCTTGGATGGCGCGGAGTCAGAATTCCAGCGAGAATCGTCCTTACTTGTGAACTATGCCGCGCGGCAATGATAATGGCAGAGGCATTGTCTAAATTCGGATCTACCTTGGTGGTTTGTTCAATCGCGAGCGCTGCTTCACGAGGGTGGTCTAGAAGCTCCGATGGGAACTGCATGGCCCATGGTGCTGTAGTCGCTCTCCCGTAAAGCTCGCCATTAACAAAATTTGCGAGCCGTCCGAAAAAGAGGCCGATCGGTGCGGCGGACACCAGATTATCTCCAAGGCCGGTCCAGGATAGATGTTGCCTTTTTGCGTAAACCCATGTGAATAGGAGCACTCCCAGAATCCCACCGTGACTAGCCATGCCGCCATCCCAGACTCGGAAAATACTCAAGGGATCTTCTGTTAGCAGTGAAGGTCGATAGAAAATGACATAGCCCAATCT
>JAFAXJ010000470.1 GCA_019241095.1 Verrucomicrobiota bacterium
TAGAACAAGCGAAAACCAATAAGAGTAGTCTGTGACGATAAAGAAGTCCAATTTCACTGTTCAGGAACGTCCACTCGAAAAGTGGTCAGAGACACCGTCAGCCAGTCACGATTCTGCGCCAATATTGACGTCCCCGAAGCTCAAGCCTTCAACATCCGGCTCGCAAGCGCTCAAGTTGCTTAACCAACTGGACCGGTTATCCCAGGCAAGCAAACATTTATACAGTACTCCGGTATCAACGCCCGTACACTACAGGGTGCCGCAGATTCCCCGCTACGTCTTTGTCGGCGACCAACCGGGCGAATCAGAAATTCGGCTCGGCATCTTCGCCGGATTCCGCGGGGACGACATTGCCGGGCCCAAAGCGGTTACAGACCTTATTGATGACCTGGTCACGTTCCCTGGACAAGGGCGCGCTTTTCGGATCTATGCTTATCCGGTTTTGAATCCCGTCAGCGACGAAACCAAGACGCTGTGCAAACCGCGGGACCATAACTCCATCAATGCGACTGCGCGCAAGCTGAAATGTCCGGAAGCTTCCCTGATCGAACGCGAGCTTTTTGTGGTTCAATTCCAGGGGTTAATTGTCATCCAAACCACAGATGAGATTAAAGGTTTACAGGCGGCTGTGCATGGCGCTGACTTGCGTGATGTTGTAGTCTCTCCGGTTCTTGCTTCGCTCCGATCGCTAATACCAACGACTGAGGACTCTGTCCCTGGGCCTTTCTTGCCTTTAACTGCCAACGCTGGTCTTAAGCAAAGACCATTTGAGCTGACTTTCCGCATACCGTCGTCAGGCTGGCAGCCCCATTATTCGATTGGGTTGCGAATCGCGCTACACTCTGCACTCGATCACTATCGATCGTATCTGGCGCAAGCGAACAATATTTAGTTGTGCCGCAAGCAAAATAAAGTGGGTGAGTTGCGTTCTAAAGATGCTATGGCGTACGGTTTGAATAAACGGGCGCTCGCGTTTTCCAAGCCCATGCCAACAAGGCTGAAAGAGCCGCAGCCAGATAGGTCGGATTAGAACAAGAAGAAAACAGGACTGGTACGGTGACCGAGCCGGCGAACAGGCATGAGCAGAGCGACTGTGCCCTCGCGGCCTCCGCAACAGTGAAGACCCATTGACTCAATAAGCCAAAATGTGGCCGCAATCGAGAACTCTAAAATCGGCCTTAGATCGCTTCCAACACCGATTCAACACGGAAATCCGGAAAAAGATCGTTCTCTGCCAGCCACTGGCTGTTGAAAAGCTTCGACTGGTATTTGTGTCCCGAGTCACAGAGGATCGTGACAATGGTTTGGCCGGGGCCGCTTTCCTGGGCATACTTGATCGCTCCCGCAATGTTAATTCCCGAGGAAAGGCCGAGAAATAAGCCTTCTTCGCGCAACAACTGATAAACAATCGTGAGAGCGGCCTGGTCAGTAACCCGGTACGCTCGGTCCACGGTAACGCCTTCGAGATTTTTGGTTACCCTGGTTTGTCCAATGCCTTCAGCGAAAGACTCTCCATTTTTAATGTTGGTGTGTCCATGGGTAAACCAAGACCACATCGCGGCGCCGTAAGGGTCGGCGCATACGAGTGCAATTTCTTCCCGGCGCTCTTTGAGGTACAGCCCTGTGCCGGCCAGCGTACCACCGGTTCCGATTGCGGAAACAAAAGCGCTGACTTCGCCCTTCGTTTGATCCCAAATCTCCGGGCCCGTCGTGTTGAAATGCGCGTGCCGATTCGCCGTATTGTCAAACTGGTTTGCCCAGAACCAACCGTTTTCTGCGGCCAGGCGTTCAGCGACCCGAATATAGTTACCAGGATCGCTGTAGGGCTTCTCAGGAACAGGCAGGACCTTTGCGCCAAGGTCCTGAGGAGGCTTAATTTTTCCGGTGATTGCGTTTCCGGAATAACGATTACGGTGCTGTAGCCTTTTGCATGTCCAACAACGGTGAGGCCGATGCCCGTATTCCCTGCGGTCCCCTCAATGATCGTGTCTCCAGGTCGCAATCGGCCTTGTGATTCCGCATCCAAGATGATCTCAAGCGCTGCTCTATCCTTCACCGAGCCCCCCGGATTCATGAATTCGGCTTTGCCAAGAATCTCGCAGCCAGTCAGGTCGGACACCTTTCGTAGACGGAAAAGAGGTGTTTTTCCGATATGGTTTTGGACCCCTGTGTAACGTGTTGAGCTCATTCGTTTTGATTAAGTGATTATCAGCGAGCCTGTCTCGCTTCAGTTATCAAGGGTTCATTTTTGAAATTACCGTAAAGTAAATCAAGAGCTCAGGGGTTCTAATACATCTGGCATCCCGTGATGATTAAGATCCTGCTCGCAGCAGTGGCTTTAACCTCAAGATCTGGATCATTGATTCTTACTTTCCAATCCTTTTTTGACATAGAATTCAACGTCAGGGTAGGGATCGCCGGGCAGTCGAAAACTTTTATCGTGGCGTTTGCGACCGGCAGATCTTTAATATCGGAACGCCTGAGAATGAAGTGACAATAAAGGAGAAACACCCGTATTTTACAGGTCCATTATTGGATATCCTTGAGATGGCGAAGAGTCGGCTTTGATAAATAAGGATGCAGTGCAAAGGCAACAGACCGAGTAAAATGAAAAAATAGGGACGGCTAGGCAACGAAGCGCAGTGGAGCACAATGAGTCAAGTCACTACGGTATGCTGTTTTTCCAGTTGCGTCGGTATAACGGCAGGCTGTTCGCTCGGCCGAATTCAACCTCAAAGATCTCGTCGAGAAGCGTCCCACTAGCCAGGATCACCATCACGCCAATACCTTCTGCTCACCTACTGCTGCCTCGATTGAAGAGTATAAGCCTTGGTTCCACGGCTTAAAAGTAGAGACACCAG
>JAFAXJ010000034.1 GCA_019241095.1 Verrucomicrobiota bacterium
CGGATAAGTTCGAGCAGTACCGAAGTAGATAACAAACAGGCCCATCGAAAATCGCATGTTTTCGAGACGCCGGTCAGTCCACTTTTTTCGCCACTGCGGCGCCACCAATTTCATATAAGTGTTTGCGCAATCCCCGTTGGAAACCACTATGCCGGATTGTAAGATTTGCCCATCAGTCAGCCGAACGCCATGGACTTGACCCTTTTCAATAAGTATTTCCTCAACTCGTGCATTCAGTCGGAACTCTCCGCCCATCTCTCGAAAGAGCCTTAACAGCGCTTCAACCAGCGCCCCTGTCCCGCCCATCGCAAAGTGGACGCCCCACCTTCGCTCCAGAAAATGGATCATCGAGTAGATAGAACTTGCCTGAAACGGGTTACCTCCGATGAGAAGTGGATGAAAGCTGAAAACCTGGCGGAGAGCAGGATCTTTGACAAAATGGCAGATTGTTTTATAAACAGATTCATGGGCGTTTAATCTAACAAGATCAGGTGCAATCTTGACCATGTCCCAGATTTTAGAGAACGGCTGATCGGCCAGATCTAAAAAAGCGCGTTTAAAGATTTGTTCGGATCGTTTCGCGAACTCCAAATAGCCATTCACGTCCTCCGGACGGAACTTGGTGATTTCTGCTTTTATCCGGTCTTCATCGCCGGTATAGTTGAACGATCTACCGTCAGGAAAGACGATTCGATAAAAAGGATCGCATGGAACTATTTTGACATAATCTTGAGTGCAAGCGCCACCCAAGGCGAATAGTTCATCAATCAGAAAGGGAGCAGTAATGATCGTCGGCCCGGCATCGAAAACAAACCCATCCTGCTCATAGACATAAGCGCGTCCTCCAGGTTTATCGCGCATTTCAAGTAAAGTAACTTGGTAGCCGCGAGCCTGAAGCCGAATAGCCGCCGCGATGCCACCAAAACCGCTTCCAATTATTATAGCTCTGCCGGCGAGAACAGAAGTTTTGCGACGTGATGGTCTTACAACTGTGGTCATTAAGAGGTATGAAGGAATCTGCGGACCGAGCTCAGCAATTCCAAAAGCGCAATCTGCATTTCGATCGGGAAAATAGGAGATCTGGCACCGAGAAAAGCCTGTTGAAAAAGACTGTCAGAGTAACACTCCAGTTCCTCCACAGCTCCGCTTTTCCTGACTAAATCTACTAAGATCCTGATATTCCCGTTGCCTTTCGTACCCGGGTCGAAGCAGAGCGCAAGTAAGCTCCTGTCAGGTTCATCAAGCCGGTCAAAGGCAGCTCGGATCAAGAGCGTCTTTTTTCTTTCCAAGAGGTCTGAAGTTGCGTCCAGATTATCTGAACCAATCAATCCTTTCAGATCGTTCTGGATTTGAAAAGCAAGGCCTGCAGGCCGCGATAAACGCGTGATCTGTTGTAGTTGCTCCTCGCTCAAACCCGCCACCATTCCTGCTAAGACCAATGGACACTCGATCGTGTAACGAGATGTCTTCAGCAGGTACATTAGTTCGATACTATCGACCGAGATGTCAGGAATTCTGCAGACGCCGTAGAAAACATCCGCAATCTCGCCATAACCGGTATCGATGGTATAACTCAACAATTTGGACGCAAGCAAATGCCGGGCAGGCAGGCAACTATCGACAATACACTTCATAGCTAGCGCAAATAAAATATCTCCAAACACCATGGCCAGATTTGCCGCTGTCCGTTCCCGGTTGAATTCGGGAATCAGCTGATCTTGCAAGCTTCTATGCAGAGATAAAAAGCCGCGCCGAGTATCGGATTGGTCAATGAGGTCATCGTGTACCAGCACGAACGCGTGCAAAAACTCCAGGCCGGCAGCGACCGAAACCAGGTCGTCTGTGAGTTGTCCGGCTTGAAAAACCTCCAACCCATAAAGAAAGAGTAGTGGTCTAATCCGTTTTCCTGGTCTGCCGACAAATTCTACGAGTGCTTCGTGCAAACTGTTCACATGACCGCCAGCGCGTTGGCGGATCATTTCTTGCAGCGCCTGATCGAGACGCTCATCAATCTTTTGTCGCAAGATCTGCGGATGGCTAAGCGAAATGACGTTCTCAGCTAAGAAACTCTGCACTGAACTTGACACGTCGAAACATACGAGACCTTTCACGGATATGGATGCTGAGAAAGAGACTCGGCGGCCCCTGGAACGCAAGGCTTTGCTGGGGCAGGCGTGATGAAGAACGGAGGCCTTTCGACGCGTGCTGACAGGAAAGCTTTACCTTAAGCCCTCTGGGGATAGATCTCGGGACCGCTTCGAAAGCGAATCAAACGCAATCAAATTCGATCTGACAGACCTTCAGTGTTCAGCAAGGCGCCTCTGGAGGCAGAGCCTTGTCATCCAGGCGCTTTTGCGGAACCGGCAGCGACTGTCTGATCTGTATTAACGCTCGCAACGTCCCGCCTAGGAAACGGTTCTTGGTGGATGATACTGATAGAGCCATGTTTCCGAGAGCGTCTCCTGCTCTGAGCGCAGGAAAAGTCGAAGGTCGACCGGCTCAGTGCCCGAAACAGTAAAGTCAAAGTGGGCTAGCCAGTCACCTGCGATGTCGTTCGGAACAGGTTCTGTAAAAACATTGGAGAATTTTCCGCGCGACGACCATACGACCGCTTCCGGCTTAACGCCCGACGGTAATTTCTCCAGGGGACCACCCTTAAACTCGACCATGAACTTGCGCACACCTTTCGGACGCGTCTGACCCGGTTGACCGCCGGTCCCAAGCCGAGTCGCGACACAGCGAGCTAAAGAGGTGGGGAATGGCTCGTCCGCAAGCCAATGCAAGCGATATTTGAACATAAACGCGGAACCCGCCTTTGCGGCCTGGGCAGGAACCCACATTGCCACAATGTTATCAAATATCTCGTCATTGGTCGGAATCTCTATCAGCTCAACAGCACCGGAGCCCCATCGATCCAGGGGCTCTACCCACAAGCTAGGGCGACGCTCGTAATGGGTGTAATCGAGGTAATGATCAAAGTTTCGGTCTCGTTGCAAAAGACCGAATCCACGTGGATTGGAGTCCATAAAGCTAGAGGCACTGATTGAGGGCGGATTATTCAATGGACGCCAAATGTGTTCACCGGTACCGGTCCACAGTGCAAGGCCGTCTGAGTCGTGAACTGCGGGTCTCCAATCAACCATCTGCGGTTTTGACGTTTCAGAGAACCAGAACATAGAGGTTAGTGGCGCTATGCCGAAGCGAGACACATCCTGTCGCAGGAAGAGCGACGTCTCGATATCCATCAGCACTCCGGCGGTGCGTTGTAAATTTAACCTGTAAGCGCCACTCACGCTTGAACCGTCCAAAAGAGCGTAAACAGTGACCGCCTCTGATGCCTCATCGGACGATTGAAAGTAGAAACTGGTAAATAGAGGGAACTCCTCCGGCTTGTCGGAAACCGCAGTATCGATCGCTATTCCGCGAGCAGACAAGCCGAATTCCCCAAGTGCGCCAATCGCCCGAAAATAAGAGGCTCCAGCGAACGCTGCCCAGTCAGCCCTCTTGCCATCAGCACGCGTCTCTTCTACGCGGAAACCCCCAAAGCCGTTATTGTCTTTAATAGCTGCCGCAGGGTTTCCCGGCGGAATTTCGAAATAACGCGAATCGAAAATAATCTCACGCGAGGTTGTTCCGTCCTCTTGCAAGAGGTACATTTTAACCGGCACTGGGAAATATTTTCCGAGATGAAAAAATGTTATCGGAGCCGGTCGGTTTGCGAACAGGGCGTATCGATCCTTAAATCTGACCTTGCTGAGTGCGTCATAATCCACCCGATCGAGTAGTTCACGATCCGGCGCCAAAGGCGCCCGATATGGATTGCGGGCAAGCTCGCGCGCCCGGTCGCGTAAACGATCAAAGGAAAATGGCATTTCCGGCCCGAAATCGAGGCCGTCCGAGGCACTCGCTGGTATCCCCAAAAATGCCATTATCGAGGTCACAGCGGTCGAACGGAGGAAAGTTCTGCGATCCATCCGTGAGTATTGACCCCAATTGGAGTGAAATTTCAAGATTCACTTGCCCTCGGCCCTCGTCCTCGCCCCCGCTCACCGTCTTCTTTCGTTCACTGCAAGAACGATAACGCGTTGTACGGGGTGCCGACGATGACGGCAATGAATACTGAGAACATCAATAGCCAACCCACAACTTTTGTATTCAGGCCTTTGACTACAGATACCTTAGGCAAAAGTCGGCTCCGACGCGAAAATTAGCCCATTCCTGAATTTCGGCGTCTGAGGACAAAAACATTAGCGAACAAGGTCCAAGGGGTCTAAACGGTAATTTTGAAAAGTCTGGTTTTCTGAATCGGTTGTCCCTGGATCGATTTGCGAGCGTCTTCGAAGTCTTGAACAGACTGCGGATCGGAAATCGTGCTGAGTGCTCGAGAGCCAAGGCGGCTGCTCGGCGGGGCAAATGCGGCAATTTACCATGTTTTTGGTGAAAAGAAGCAGGTTCTAAAACCAGAGAAGAATTCCAATTATAGATCCGCTTGCTTTCTTGTTTGCAGACTGTACGAGCGCCTTGGTGGCGAAGGCTCGTTCAGCTGCTCGTCATTAATGATCACCCCTCCTCCAAACGCCCCACTACAATGAAAATTCATCAAACAGTAGTTCTTGTCCTAGGGACAGTCATTTTGGCAAGTCAGGCGCAAGCTCAATCGTTTTTTTTCAGCACCGGATTTGATCCCGACGGAAAGATCGCAACCCTTTCTCGTACTCCGGAGACCGGAGTTGAAACGGAAACGGCTGATGATTTCATCTTAGATCAGACCACGTCAATCGACCACGCCTCCTTTTTTGGCCTGATTCCCAAAGGTCAAAGCTTGTCAGACATTAAGAATGTCGAAATTGAGTTTTATCATGTTTTCCCGGCAGACTCGGCAAATCCCCCCTCTGGAAATGTGCCATCTCGCGTTAATTCGCCGGGGGATGTTGAGATTTCATCGGCGACTCGTGAGGAAGCAGCAGGAACGTTAAGCGCCATTCCAACTCTGCTTAATCTCAGTTTCACGGCTAGTAATTCGGTTGTAAATGGGATCAATAAATTCCCAAACCAGACAACAGGTGGAGAAGGGCCGGTAACGGGGGAGGAAGTTTTGATCAGCGTCGCTTTCAATAACCCAGTCGTTCTCCCAGCCGATCATTATTTTTTCCGTCCCGAAGTAGGATTGGCCAGCGGCAACTTTCTTGTGCTGTCCGCGCCAAAACCAATCACTGGCACTGGAACTCCTTTCACACCCGATTTACAAGAATGGATTCGTAATGCTAATCTAGACCCGGACTGGCTACGCGTGGGTACGGACATTGTTGGAGGCAATCCTGCCCCCCAGTTTAATATGGCATTTTCCTTGAGCGGAGCTGTTGTGCCAGAACCTAGTAGCTTAGCTTTGCTTGCTTTCGGCGCCGCTGTTCCAGTCTTGATGATAACTCGTCGGAAGTAGATTAACTGATTCGTTCGCGCTCGGGTTCGATTTCAGAGCAGCGATGCACGGCTTTGTCTTTGGTGAGAATCCAGTTTTGAAGCGACCCAACGGCTTCCGCCAAACTAGATTCTTCATCTGATTAGTCCTTCTCTGAATCGAAGTTTCGCGCCTGAGTAGAAGTAAATCCTTATAGAAAGACGTAAACCCAATCCTGCGATTTCGTTAGCACCTGAGTATTCGTTCCCTACTCGAGCATCTTCGCCTGATTCGAAAGTCTCGTGGCCTTCATCCTGGCAAAAAGGACGAAGGTTCGTAACCTGGCGACGCGCTTGCGGCTAAGTTATTCACAATCCGGGGTCGCTCACGCTCGAAAACCAGCGTGATGCTTTCGCCCCTAGCTCAATGAATAACCTCGGAGCAACTAAGGACGACGGCGAGACGAAGAAGAAGAGAACGAAGAAGAGAACGAAGAAGAAGAGCACTGATGTTGCCTGATGCATCTAATCGGCTTAACCTTTCAGTCTACGGGGCGCCATTTTCTGGATGATGTTTTCACAATTTTTTTGTTCCTCAAATCGGCCGAGAAGCAGAGCTATCGAGCGCTTTGCGTCGCTATTGTTGCCTCTAGAAGATGACGAATTAACAAAGTTAGTCAGCGAATCAGAGCGTCTTACTCGCCGGTTTTTCGGAAAAACGATGCGTTTATTTGCACCGCTTTACCTTTCAAACGAGTGCATCAACAGCTGCAAATATTGCGGCTTTTCGCGAGATAATCCGATTTTGCGTGTAACGCTTACAGTGGACGAGGTGGAAAAAGAAGCCCGCCACTTAGCGAAACTCGGATTTCGAAGCATTCTGTTAGTTTCGGGTGAACATCCTAAGTACGTTTCGGTGGCTTACCTGGAACAGGTGATAAAGCGGCTGAGCACTTTCATCCCTTCAATCGCTATCGAAGTAGCTCCTATGGAGGTAGAAGATTATAAACCGCTCATTGTGGCTGGCGCAGAAGGGGTAGCGGTTTATCAGGAAACCTACGACCGTGCTGTCTACGCGGAGCTCCATACTGCTGGTCCGAAAAAGGATTTCGATTGGCGGCTCGATTGTCCAGAACGGGCTTATGCCGCTGGTTTTCGCAGAATAGGTGTTGCGACATTGTTCGGATTGTCAGACTGGCGATCGGAAGCAGTTTGCCTCGCTGAACATATTGAGTACCTGTTAAAAAAATGCTGGCGCGCTCACATTTCCGCTAGCGTGCCTCGGTTGAGACCGGCTGCTGGCGGGTTCAAACCGCGCCACAAATTCTCGGATCGTGATTTGCTTCAGTTTCTGTGTGCGCTCCGAGTGACTTTTCCTCAAATTGCGATCGTTTTAAGTACTCGCGAATCTGCTCCAATGCGTGACGCGCTGATGCTTCTTGGGGTGACAATTATGAGCGCGGGGAGTCGAACCGATCCTGGCGGCTATACTCATCAAGGAACAGATTCTCTTCATGTTACAGTGAGAGGGAAGATTTCAAAAGCCGTGGGCGAGGCGGCCGATGGTCAGTTCGAAGTCGAAGACAGGCGTCCTGCAGATCAAGTGGTCGAAGCTTTGCGACATTGCGGCCTGGAACCAGTCTGGAAGGATTGGGATTCATCCATTCTTGTCCGATGAAGCTGGTGCTGAACGGAAACAATACCGAATTTGAGGAGGTTGGTTCCATTTCCTCGCTTCTGGAACAATTGGGCCTTCGTGATAATGAGGTTCTGGTAGAGCAGAACGGAACCGCAATACAGCGGCGGAATTTTGACTGTCAAAGAGTTTGTGACGGCGACGCGCTTGAAATCGTACGAATGGTGGCTGGAGGATAGTATCGCAAGCAGGTAATCAGCTTTAAATGCCTCGGATCGCGCCAGAAACTATCGAACAGGTTGCTGCGGCCAGCGACATCATTGAAATCATTAATAGCTATTTTCCACTTAAACGTGCTGGGACCGAGCACCGAGCCCTCTGTCCATTTCACCAGGAAAAAACGCCGTCTTTTTACGTTAATCCCGCAAAACAGAGCTTCTACTGTTTCGGATGCGGTGCAGGCGGGACGGTTTTCCAGTTCATAATGCAATACGAGAATGTGGAGTTTGTCGAAGCCGTCAGGCGGTTGGCAAGCAGAGCAAGTATTGCGCTCGTGGAACAAGACCTCGATTTAGAGGATGAATCCAAACAAAAGAAAAGAAAGCGGCTTCTTCGGTTGCATTTTGAGGCAGCTGCGTGGTTTCACCGGAATCTCTTGCGAACACGAGCTGCTGAGCATGCCCGTGAGTATCTGAGAACTCGAGGAATAAACATTGAAACGGCCAAGAAATGGCAACTTGGTTACGCCCCAAATGAATGGACTGCCCTGACGGACTGGGCCAGGAAAAGCGGCTTTAGCCACGAAGAGCTTGTCGATAGCGGGTTAGTAAAGTTACGCGAAGAAAATGATCGGAATTCGATACCTTACGATCGCTTTCGTGATCGGCTCATCTTTCCTATTTCCAACGATATTGGGGAGGTAATCGCTTTCAGTGGAAGAGTTCTGCGGGTTGACTCTGCGGGAGGAAAGTATGTCAATTCACCGGAAACAGCCCTTTTCACGAAAGGCTCAGTTCTTTATGGCTTGGATAAGGCCAAGCGGGCAATAGCCAAAAGTCAGACGGCGGTTATTCTGGAAGGCCAGATTGACTTGATAATGGCTTTTGAGGCTGGAATCCAAAATGTGGTTGCGCCTCAGGGGACCGCTTTGACCGAGAGACACGGAAACCTTTTGCGGCGATTTGCCGAGCAGGCTATCTTGTTTTTTGATTCGGATTCTGCCGGCCAGAAGGCCGCAGAGCGAGCTTATCAGACTCTACTCTCAGCTGGGATGCAAGTTCGCGTCGGAGAACTGCCGCCCGGCGATGACCCTGATTCGCTTATTCGATTTTCAGGAATTGATACATTTCGTTCTTTAATTGACAAAGCCGACGATTTTTTTGAATTCCAGATCCGGCGAAATCTGAATGGGACAGAATCCGCCACTACTGCCGGACGCGTCGCCTTTGCGCGCAAGGTTATTCCGTTCATTACAGTAATTCCAGATCGAGTTCTCCAGGAAGCCGTGCTAAGTCGGGTGGCAACGCGGTTAACTTTGCCAAGGGAAACCCTGGAAGGAATGGTCCAAAGGCAGCGCTCAGCTGCAAAGCAGTCCGCGGCAGTTTCACCTTCTGCGGTGAATGTGCGGCATGATTTCGCGGTGATTTGTAAAGCAGCACTCACTGACCCTCTCTTTTTGAAAAAAATTCGCACTTATCCGTGGCAGCGCATTTTAGACGGTTTAGAAGGCTCCCAACTGCTAAGGAAAATCCTGGCTTCAGAGCTTGAACCTGACCGCCCGCCTAGCTTGGCGAGCTTTTTCTCATGCCTCGAAGAGCCTGAAGCGGCGATTGTTTCTCGAATTTTGGCGAACAAGGAGTTGAATGAAGCTGTAGGAGAAGAGTTCTGGATCAATTTGTGCACGGCCGAGATTCAACGTCGAAAAAATTGGCTTTTACATATTCAACGTCTTGCGTCCGATGACATCGTGGCGTACGAGCACACGTCTTCGGAAATCAAAGAAGTCCTTGACCTGGAAACGGCATTCACAGATATTTTGCGACTCTCGTGCCGGCAACGTGTGTAACGTCACCCCTTATTTTATCCCTCGTTTTCCGACACCGCTGCCAAGCTCTGGGCTAGAGAGTGGTTGTAGGCAGATATGGCCAAGCTGACTCCTAAAAATACATCAAAATCCCGGAAAAACGGCGCTAAGCTTGGGGAGAAAAAGCAATCCAGATCGGCTCTGAGAACCTCCCCGCGTTCCAAAAAGATGGCGAGTTCGGAGCAAAGCTCTAAAGGTAATCATGAACTGATCGGTCCGCTATCCACCAATGGTGACGCAGACACGCCGAGGGCGCAGACCGCCGAAGTAGATCCGCAAGAACGCTTGCGAGAGATGATCAAGCTGGCTCGCGAGCAGGGTTATCTCACTTACGACGACATCAACGAAGCTCTGCCGGATGGGATTACCGATCCAGAGGAGATGGAGCAAATCATTACCCGTTTGCGTTCGATGGAGGTGGATATCATCGACGCATCGGAAGTTGACCGCTACAAAGACGGCAAAAAAGATGTCGATGAGGAGGACGAGGAGAAGGATCAAAAGCTTGATATCCTCGACGACCCTGTCCGCATGTACCTCAAGCAAATGGGCCAAGTTCCATTGCTGACTCGCGAGCAGGAAGTTGAGATTTCGAAACGGATCGAAGATGCCGAACTGATGGTCCAGAAATTTATTAATCGCTTCGGCTTTACCGCGAGGGCCCACCTGGACTTAGCCCAGAAGTTGATTGAAGGACGCGAGCGTTTCGATCGCGTCATTCTGGATAAAAAGATCGAGAGCCGGGAGCGGTACATGAAAACGCTTCCCAAACTATGTTCGCAATTGGAACGAGCGAATGAAGAGGTGAATGCTCTATATCGCGGGCTTGTCGAGAAGAATGGCGCAAACAAAGAGGACCCGAAAAAAGCAGAGTTTCTCAAAGCGCATAGCGCTTTGATGAAACTCTATCCGAAGTTCTATTTCAAACAGAAGGTCACTGAAGAATTTGTTCAATTGGCGGACGACTTTCATAAGGTTCAGGCGAACCTTCAAAACGAGATCGGGAAGGCAGAACAAGCAAGCGCGCGCGACCGCCTTCCAGACTGTCAACGCAGATTGACCGAGCTGGAATGTAAACTGTGGCAGAAACCGGACGAATTTGTTCGCCAGTACCATGAGTTGAAGAGTTGGCTAAAGCGTGCGCTGCGCGCTAAGACCGAAATGGTAGAAGCCAATCTAAGGTTGGTTATCTCGATCGCTAAGAAGTATACTAATCGCGGCTTGTCTTTCCTGGACCTGATCCAGGAAGGAAATATGGGCTTGATGAAGGCTGTCGAGAAATTCGAATATCGACGAGGCTACAAATTTTCCACCTACGCGACATGGTGGATCCGTCAAGCCATCACACGTTCTATAGCTGACCAGGCTCGGACCATTCGTATCCCGGTCCACATGATCGAGACGATCAATAAGTTGATGCGCGTTCAGAAACAATTGGTCCAGGAGTACGGACGAGAACCTACTCCTGAGGAGGTTGCTGAAGAGATCGAGTTGCCAGTCGAACGAGTACGAGCGGTGTTAAAAATGGCGCAGCAGCCAATCTCGCTACAATCACCCGTTGGCGATAGCGATGACACAAGTTTCGGCGATTTCATTGAGGACAAAGGTGCTGAAAACCCGAGTGACATGACCGCGATCGTGCTGTTGCGGGAGAAAATCAAGGATGTGCTCGACACGCTCACTGAACGAGAACGTCAGGTGTTAGAGCAACGTTTTGGTTTGGTCGATGGTTATAGCAGGACCTTGGAAGAAGTGGGCCGGCAGTTTCGAGTCACCAGAGAACGAATACGGCAGATCGAGGCGAAAGCGCTTCGAAAGATGCGACACCCGACGCGCATAAGACAACTGGAGGGGTTCTTGGAGGCGGGAGATTAAATACCAATGCAGTGTCACGGACGCCTGCAAACCTGTTTTCCTGATCTTAAAAGCGAAACTTTGCACAACCTGCGGTGTTCAATTTCACGCGATGAAAGACCCTGAACGCGATGAACTCTGGGACTTGCTAGGAAGAGCAAAACCTGTGGAACCGCCACCGTTCTTTGCAGCAAAGGTTTTGGCTGTTGTTCGGTTCGGGCAAGACAAACGGCGTGCGTTCTGGAACAACTGGGTGAGATTTGGATTACCGGGGGCGATTGCGGGAGCTTTAGCGGTTTTTCTGGCCTTGTTTAGCGTGAGAACTGAGCCAAAAATCCAGCCTGTGCCAGTCAGTATCACTCAAAGCGAGCCGAATGACCTCGAGTTAATAGCCGACCTGGATTCGGCCCTTTCTTCTGAGGAATCTTCCGTATGGTTAGATTCTTCACAACATTAGCGCTGCTTGCGTTGTTCATTGAGCTGAGTCAGGCGCAAAGCACTCCAACTTCCGTAGTGTCCACAACGCCTCTGGCACAAACGTCAGTGAGCAGCCAGACCACAAGTACACAGAAATTTGACAGTCTTCGCCGGTCCTTTGAACAATTATCCTCTGATCAGCAACAGAAATTTCTGCAGAATTTCCACAAGTGGCAGGACCTGAGCAATGACGAAAAAGAAGTGTTGCGCGAACGCGAGCGACTGCGAAGACAGAAACAGGAGGCATCGATCGCCGAGGCCTACCAGAAGTCTGGCTTGCAGTTGAATGAAGAGCAACGAGTGCAATTCCGAAAGCTCTATCTACAAGAACGACGGAAACTTGAGGAACAGCTCGCCAGGGAAACTCAAGAAAAGCGAGTAGTCGGGAACGCGGCAATCATTGAGCAGCTCAAGAAGGAATTTTCCACCGCCAGACCGGTAGCTAGCTCAACTACCCATTAAACTAGAGAATTTTTAACCCCCCCAGCCTCAGAAAAGCCAGCTCTCTTCGGCGAATAGTCGCTGGCGTGATAGGAACTTCGGACTAGCGGTCCGGCAGCTACATATTCAAAGCCTTTCTGCAGGGCAATCTCTTTATAAAGTTCAAATGCTGCCGGCATGATGTACTCAACAACCGGCAAATGCCTGGGGGTTGGACGAAGATATTGTCCGAGAGTTAAGACCTGCACTGCGGCGGCACGCAAATCATCCATCGCCTGAAAGACTTCGACTTCACTTTCTCCCAAGCCCAGCATTAGGCCACTCTTGGTTACAACTGCTGGGTCGAGCTCCTTCGCTTGCTTGAGAAAGGCAAGAGAAAGCTGATATTTCGCTCGAGATCGAACGAAAGGAGTGAGCCGTTCGACGGTTTCGAGATTGTGATTGAACACCTCCGGTTTGGCCTGAAGCACACGCTCCAACGATTCTCGTTTTCCATTAAAATCGGGCACTAGAACCTCGATCACGATACCAGGATTGATCCGACGCGCGGCCTTGATTGTGCTTGCGAAATGATCCGACCCGCCATCGGCCAAATCGTCACGAGCCACGGCTGTAATGACCACGTGCCGCAGTTTCAAACGCCGTATAGCTTCTGCGACACGCTCTGGTTCTTCTTGATCCAGAGCAAATGGCTTCGCAGTCGTTACCGCGCAAAACCCGCATGCGCGGGTGCAACGTTCGCCGGCAATCATGAAGGTTGCTGTTCCTTGGCTCCAACATTCCCAACGGTTAGGGCATTGCGCTGATTCGCAAACCGTATGAAGCTTCAGATCGGAAATCAGGGCTTTTGTCGAAAAGAAAACCGGGTTTGAAGGCAACCGGACTTTGATCCATTCCGGTTTCTTCGCCTGATGTAAAACAGCATCGATTTTCAAGATGCCGAACCCTACGGGCTAAGAATCGAAATTCAAGGACTATAAGACACGCGTCTGGAAGCTCGGAGCTTTCCTCCGAGCCGGAGGCTGACAGTGTTCCGCCAAGATCAGCGTTTCGAAAACTGGAACCGCTTACGAGCTCCAGGCTGGCCAGGTTTCTTGCGTTCTTTCATTCGAGGATCGCGAGTCAAAAGACCCTCCTCTTTTAGTGCCGGGCGCAACTCACTATCATAAACCAGTAGCGCACGGGCAATAGCCAATCGCGCCGCTCCGGCCTGCCCCGTTGGACCGCCTCCGCTCGCCGTAATCTCTACATCGAAAGCTGTGCTTGGACCAGACAGCCTCGTTTTTGCGATCTCGAAACCTTTCAGTACAGCGAATTGCAGGGACGGGGTGGGAAAATAGTCTTCAAACGGCCTGCCGTTTACCTCGATTTTTCCTGCCCCGGGAGAAAGGCGCACCTGAGCGACTGCTGTTTTACGACGGCCTGTGGCGGCGAATACCTCTGGCATATAATAAAATTACGGAATCGGGGTAGGCTGTTGAGCTCCATGGGGGTGTTGTTCCCCTCGATAAACTTTCAGTTTAGTAAAGACAGATCGGCCAAGTCTGTTGTGCGGGATCATGCCTTTCACGGCATGCTCAACCAGTAACTCCGGCCGCCGCTGGCGACGTCGAGCAGCACTCTCAGACTTATGTCCGCCAACAAATCCTGAGAAACTCATGAACTCTTTTTGCACCTCTTTCTTGCCGGTCAGGCGAACTTTTTCAGCATTGATCACTACCACAAAATCCCCTGTGTCAACGTGAGGCGTAAAGATCGGCTTGTTTTTCCCTCTCAGCAGATTAGCTGCCTTGGCAGCAACGCGGCCCAACGATTGGTCTTTGGCATCAATCAGATACCATCTTCGTTGCACATCGCTCGTTTTGGCAGAAAACGTCTTCATGTCGGATCACCGGGAAAAAGAGTTGGGAACTCTAGGGTTGTCAGATGTTCCTGTCAATCAGATTATGCCAACTCTCAAGGCTGAATGAAGGTTTTTTCAGGAGCCTCTGATCATCAGCGCTTATCGTACAGCAAGCATGCGAAAAGTAATTCATTGGTTCCGCCGCGATCTGCGCTTGAACGACAACACTGCCCTCTACAATGCATCGAAAGAGGCTGAGCAGATTATCCCAGTATATATCCTGTCGACTTGGAAAAGAACGCACCCGTGGACAGGTCCTAATCGGCAGGCATTTTTGTGTGATTGTCTCCGATCGCTTGCAGACGACCTTCGCAGGGCCGGCGGTCAGCTGATAATCAAAGCTGGTGAACCGGTAACGCAGTTGATGCAATTGATCCAGGAAACCCGCGCCGAAGCGATCTACTTCAATCGAAGCTATGATCCTTATGGAAAGGAGATCGAGGCAAAGCTGGCATCAAGCGCCGTCGATTCCGGCGCGAAAACAATCGGATTCAAAGACAACATGGTATTTGAACCGGACGAAATCTTAACCGATGAGGGAAAACCTTTTCGGGTTTTTAGCCCTTACGCACGAGCTTGGAATCGAAACGTCCGCCCGCCTGTACTGCCAGCAACAATCAAGTTCAACACGCCTTCTGGACTCGAAAGTTTGCCTTTGCCGACTCTTGATTTTTGGGAATTGCAAAAGGAGGCGCAAATCGTGCCCGGCAGTGAGTCAGCAGCTAAAGCGCGTCTCAGGAATTTCCTGAATGCCGCAGCAAAACGTTACCACTCCAAACGGAACTTTCCTGACGGCCAGTCGACATCTCGCTTATCCCAAGATTTACGACTAGGAACTATTTCCGCGAGACAGATTATAACCGCTTGCGAAGCTGAACTGCTGCTTGGCCATGAAGCGGATTCCAAAAGTGTTCGTGCTTTTATCAATGAGATAATTTGGCGTGACTTTTACATGCAGATCCTCGCGCACTATCCAAGTGTGCTTGAACGCGATTTCAATGAAGACTTTGCGGAATTACTTTGGGACCATAATCCGGCTGCTTTTGAAGCTTGGAGGCAAGGGCAAACCGGCTTTCCTATCGTGGACGCCGGCATGCGTGAACTTCAGGCGACAGGCTTCATGCACAACCGAGTGCGAATGATCGTCGCCATGTTTTTGACAAAAGACCTGCATATACACTGGAAGGAAGGTGAAAAGTACTTCATGCAAAAATTGGTCGATGGTGATATCGCATCTAATAATGGCGGATGGCAATGGAGCGCAGGAACCGGTGCGGACGCAGCACCTTATTTTCGCATCCAGAATCCTTGGACTCAGACCAGGAATTATGATCCAGAAGGCGTTTACATCAAAACCTGGCTTCCTGAGCTCAGAGATGTTGATCCGGAAAAGTTTATAGCTCCGCAAGCCGATCCGCTTACTAAGAATTATCCATCCCCGATGTTAGACCATGCAAAAGAGCGAGAAGTTACTCTTGCCCGATTTACTGCGGCCCGGCGGAGTAAAACGTGAAGCTTTGGTTTATTCTTATTTTCGCGCTGGGAGCGGATCTTACGTCTCGAGCTCAAGACGTTCCAAGGCTGATAGCTGAAGCAGATCGGTTGGATGACCGAGGGGAAACCGACTCGGCTATACTCACCTTAAAAGAGGCCGAAAAGATTTCGCCAAAAAATCCGGATGTGCTTATTCGGCTATCTCAGGATTACTCAGATAAACTAGATGCAGCCCGAGAGGGTACGCAAAAAGTGAATTATGCCAAACTCTCGTTTGAGTATGCCAAAGCTGCAGTTAGGGAGGCGCCCAACAGCCCAGAAGCACATAACGCTTTAGCTATTGCATACGGCAAGATGACCGACTTTGTGGATAACCGGACCAAGATCGAGTATTCAAAAATTGTAAAATCAGAGGCAGAAAAGAGCCTTAGCCTTAAATCTAAAAATGCGACGGCCCTACTGATCCTGGCACGATGGAATCTGGATATGGCGACTCTGAATCCGATTCTCAAAGTTTTCGCGCAAGCTTTGTACGGACAGTTGCCTGATGCCTCCAAGGAACTTGCGCTGGAATACTTCAGAAGAGCTATCGCAATTTCTCCTGACCGCTTGATATTACATGCTGAGTACGCCGAAGCTTTAGAGACATTAGGCCAAAAACAACAAGCGAAAGCAGAGTGGCAGAAAGTTTTGGAACTCAAGCCTACGGAACCGCTGGAACGAGACTATCAGGCCATCGCGGCTCGCAAGGTACGGTCCTGAAGCCGTTGCTCAACTCGGCCTATGAACTATCGTTTTACTGCAGCCGTGGTCGGTTTCACCGCTGTTGCATGTGGGGCTTTCGGCGCCCATGCATTGCGCAGCACTTTGGAACGGCTGGGCACTGTGCAGGCCTGGCAAACAGGAGCTCTGTATCACTTGATTAACGCCGTCGTGTTACTTCTTCTAAGCTCTTGGAGCCGCATACCACGGGTCAGTTATTGGCTGTTTCTTGTCAGTACGATATGTTTCAGCGGCTCTTTGTATCTGTTTGCTTTGACTTCCGCCCGATTGATGGCTTTGGTGACCCCACTTGGAGGTTTGGTCATGCTGATAGGATGGTTATCGCTTTGCTTCGGGCAGATTTCTTCCAGGTAGGGTGGTGTTCCGAGGCGACCCACCCTTTTTGCGGTCGGGCAGCAACTGGCTGCTTGCTTGAGAAGCAGATTCCGATTGTCTCCCAGGAATCTGCGGTCGAGCCGGTCCCGTTACGGACCAAGGAATGCAAGCGCAGCAGTGAACTGCCGGCTGATACCTCTTTCGGTCCCTAACGGACCAGTTTACTATGATTCCCGCTCGTGAATCAGCTTGATAAATGCCAATCAACACTGAATGCTGCCCACGGAAATGAAGTTTTCGTACGACGTCGTAGTGATCGGAGCGGGAATCGCCGGTTCTTCGACGGCAACCCTTCTAAAACGAAAAAATCCTTCATTGCGAATTCTGCTGATTGAAAAATCAGAGGTGTTCGATCGGAAAGTGGGAGAATCAACCAGTGAAGTGAGCGCTTGCTTCCTGATGAGAGCGCTCAATCTCGCTCAACATCTCGGTCACGAACAGATCATCAAATCGGGTCTGCGATTTTGGTTCTATAAAGAACCGGAGGATGCTTTTGAGCGATGCGCGGAAATAGGCCCTAAAACCCAAACACGGCTGCCCACGTTTCAGCTTGATCGGTCTAAGTTGGACCAGGCAGCCTTGGACAAAGCGGTCGACTTGGGATGCGAGACATTGCGTCCCGCCAAGATGCTGAACATGGTTCTTGGCGGCGAGAACAATAATGAACTCGCGGTGCAAGTTGGAGAAGAAGTTAGAAATATCTGCGCACGTTGGGTCATCGATGCAAGCGGGCGAGCTGCTACGATCGCCCGTAAGCTCTCAATTCTTGAGCCGTTGAAGGAGCATCCAACTAGTGCGGTTTGGGCAAGGTTTAAAAACACGTTCGACCTTGATGGTTCAGAGATTTGGGAAAGATCTCCTGATTTCACAGAACCGTGTTGGGCCATGCGGCAATGGGCTACCAACCATCTCATGGGTTATGGATGGTGGTGTTGGATCATACCCCTTAAAGGGGGAGATTTTAGTGTAGGCGTTGTTTATGATAGTCGAATCTATCAATTGCCAGCTGGAGCTAACCTCGCAGATCGCCTGAAAGCTCATTTATTGAAGCACCCACTGGGACGGCTGCTATTCACCAATGCAGAGCCAATTAAGGCTGATACTCGAGCCTATTCCATGTTGCCGTATTTCAGCAAGCAAACCGTCGGTGACGGTTGGGCTATGGTCGGCGATGCGGCCGGTTTCCTCGATCCGCTGTATAGTCCAGGGCTGGACTTTGTCTCGTACACGTCTAGCGCTGTGGCGAATCTGGTTGGTGAAGCGTTAACTGGATGTGATGTCAAAGCGAAGGCCGCCAGTTACGATCAGCAATACCAGCGTCAATTTCGTAACTGGTTCGAAGGGGTTTATAAAGATAAGTACTACTATCTGGGGGACGTCGAACTGATGTCCGTCGCGTTTTTATTGGATGTCGGAGCATATTTTCTAGGTCCGGTACGCCAAGCGTATAGTCAGAGTTCGAGTCGGTATTCAGATCTGCCGTATGCTGGATTCGTTGGGGAAGCAGTTGCCAGTGTGATGAAAACATATAATCGACGCCTGGCTGCTCTTGCGAAGAAGCGGATTGTCTGCGGAACTTACGGTAATCAGAATTTAGATAGTCGGATGTTATTACCAGGTTTCAGTCCGGGCGGTGGGACAGTAAAGTTCCTCATTCGCGGACTTCGCAAATGGCTTTCGTTGGAGTGGAAGAGTCTTTTTGCCCAAATGCCACCTGAGCCTGCGCGTAGTTTGATGCCGTCTAGTTTAAGTAAGTAAACCGTAAACCGTAATCAGTAACGTACGGTCGACATATTCCGAGCGTAGAAGTTACAGGTGATTGCTTATGTGCAAGACACGAAATGATGAGCTCCGAAACGGGGCGCATTTCTATGGCCAAAAATTTTCAACCACTTTTAGACGAACTTAAAAACATCATTGAAGCTTCCAAGAGCGGACGTTTATCTCAGGCCGATGAACAAAAAGGAGCCGGCGTCTTTAAGGATTTGGTTTTGGCCGGAGGCAAAGCACTCTCGAGCGCGCTGGAATTAATAGGCGACCTCCCTTGGTTTGTACCTGTAAACGGCACGGTCGAGGCCTGGGCTGAGCTAACGCCCGCCAGGCAAAAAAGTTTTTTAGCCGCGCTGAAACCGCTAGAATCTGCTTCCGGTCAGAGAATTCGGCTTAGTATGGCACGTGGCCTCTATCGGGTTGACTCGGCTTCCGCTTTGAAGCTGCTGGTGAACACCCTGCAAAGCATCCGAAAAGAGGCGGGGTTAGAGGTTAAAGACCGGCAAATGATTGCCAGTACATTAATCGGAAAGAACAAACCGTGGTTACTTCAGGTTGATCCGAAAGGACTCAAGCCAGTCGAAGCGCAGCTCATAGCCCTTTGCGCGATTGAGAGTTCAACGAACGCAAATCCGCCGTCTGCTATGGCGATAATGCAGTGGGCTAAACCATTTCAACCTTTGGCTCAGATTCCTGAGGCGCTACAGGCGGAGATGGCAAAGACGTTCCGTAAATGGAGTTCCCGTTGGCGAAGTGAGTTAGCCAAAGAGGAGTTGCCACCACAATTGGCCGAGGCTGTACAAACTAAAGCCGCAGCCGTACGTGAGCCCGACAATCAGCAAAGCCAGAAACCTGCCCAAGAAAAACCGTCGGTACAGGAACAGATTGCGCCTCACCCTGGGCCAAAGCATACAACTAAGCTTGAACAGCCAGTTCAAAGATCAGAACGCCAGGACAAACATGTCGTTCATCCTAAAACTTGGCCTGAAATCTCGGATCTGCTGCGACAAGTCGAAAACCGATTTCACGATTTGCGCACTGAGCTCAGTTCCGTGCGCAACCAACTGAAACAGATCCAACCGCAGCAGAAAACGCCTGAGCCAAACAGCATCTCGCACAGCCGTGAAATTGCTAAATTGCGTGAGGAGAATGCACAATTATGCGAGACGATCAACCAACTCCAGGAAACACTGAACGAACTCGCGAACGAGAGATTCGACATAGCCATTAGCTCCGGTGCCGATACAGAGAACCCGGTGACCGATCCGCTGCAGCAGTATAAATCGTTGTTAACGATGCGCCTTCGCGATCAGATTACTAAGTTCCAAGCATTGAACCGCGAAAGCCACGTAGATGGTTTGCCGTTACTTGTAGATAATCTTCTGCACACGCTTGAGGAGAACGGGATTGACCTCTCAAACCTGGCGCCGCCACCCCCTCCAGTAAAGCGGAGGTATTGAGAGGAAGCCGAGGGAGGCGGAGGCAGCGGCTAGCTCAAAGCTAGCAAGCTTCCAGCTTGGAACCTGAACTGAGAGCAAGGCTCCGCGCGCTAGGACGGTTGCGAATAGCGGGAACCTTTCGGCGCCGGCTCGGAGATGCTCGGTAATGTTCCCGCCAAAGAGCCCTGATGCATGTCAGGTCCTTCGAAAGAACTGAATTCGTCGCCACATTGCAGCGGGTCAGTTGGTCAGTTGGAAGCCGAGTTCTTGTACACTGGCGAGCATCAAGGTGTTTCAAAGTTTCAAAGGCGGATTTCTTAGCTGTTTGGCTCTGTGCTTGCATACGCCATTTTAGCTCAAAGTTGTCATACAATTTATCACTGGAGCGCTCTGGAAGACCCTTGCTGTTTACCAGCCTCCTGGCGCGGCAGGAGCCTTGCTCTTCAGGATTTGCTCTCCTAAATTCGCCTTGTGTCGCGAACAGTCATCCATCTCGATATGGATTGTTTTTATGCGGCGATAGAGGTTCGCGATCATCCGGAACTCAAAGGGAAACCGGTGGCGGTTGGAGGCTCTCGGGATCGTCGCGGGGTATTGACGACCTGCAATTATGAAGCGCGAAGTTTCGGAGTGCGCTCGGCGATGCCAACGTTCAAAGCGTTGCAACTTTGCCCAAGCCTGATCGTTATGCCCACCCGATTCGAGGTTTATCGGCAGGAATCGGCAAAGATTCGTGAGATATTACATCGTTTCACTTCACTGGTGGAACCTTTGTCGCTGGATGAAGCTTTTCTGGATGTTTCTCACCATCAGGGGGATCGAGCCTCGCTTGCAGCTATCATTCGTCAACTCATATTCCAGAAAACCGCATTGACAGCCTCGGCCGGAATCGCTCCGAACAAGATGCTTGCGAAGATCGCCAGCGATTGGAAGAAACCCAACGGCCAGTTTGAAATCCGTGAAGCCGAGGTGGGCTCCTTTATATACCCACTCCCGGTCAATAGATTATGGGGAATCGGAGCAAAGTCGACGGAGAAATTTGCCACTCTCGGGATCACTACCTGTGGAGACCTTCAAAAAGCTACTCGGATTCAACTTCACGACTGGTTTGGAAAATTCGGTTCTGAACTCTATTTACTGTGTCGCGGAATTGATCGTCGTGAAGTCACGCCTGACCGCGAACGAAAATCGTTAAGCAATGAACGTACCTTTTCAAGCGATCTTACCTCAGTGGCTCAGTGCGAAGCGCAAATACCAATCCTTTTTGACGAATTGGTTACTGATATCCATAAATCCGGGCTTCTGGATCGGGTGAAAAGCGTTTTCGTGAAGATTCGTTTCGCCGATTTTACGCGCACCACAGTCGAGAAATCACGAGCTCCCTTGAAAGCTGAATCTTTTGTGGAGCTTTTGCGAACGGGTTTAGACCGCAAAGCTCTCAATGTTCGGTTACTTGGACTTGGAGTTCGTTTCAGAGAAGAGGTCGAATCCAACCAACTGGAACTTCTCTAGCGATAAAAGGTCGAAGGCATTAATCGTTGATGCAGGATGGCAAGCCGATGCGCATAATATTCACAGTACGCGCTCATGCGTGCTTGCAAACTTTTTTAGGCGCTCTTAGGCGCTCTTGGGGGGGAACACAAGGGACGCTGTAATACGACCCAACAGGCGGCGCTCACGAAGATAGTAATCTCTTTTCTGCCCGCTGAGACATGATATGGCTTGCGGGCGGGAGCTGCGGCTGTATGGCCGGTGGTCGCACCTTGCAGGCCAAGGAAGTAAAGAGAATCACCCGTCTAGCCCGCTTTTTGCATCATGTGATAGCGAGCGCCGAGTTAGATCCAGATTTGATGGGGTTGGGAGCGCAGGAGTCAAAAGTCGGGCTGAGATGCCGCCAGAGGCGGCATCGGAAGACACCGCAGGTAATCCACCGTTATTTTTCTGGTGCCGGGGTCAGCACCTAGAGAGTTTTAACCGAAGCATTCTAAGCAAGAGCAAAAGAGCTCTTTGAGGGGAAAGCTGGAGCTCAGCCACAGCCGGATTCTTCGGGT
>JAFAXJ010000100.1 GCA_019241095.1 Verrucomicrobiota bacterium
CAATTTTCAGACGCCGCTGAAAGTGGCTCTCGAGGAAGCGCACGATATCAAACTGGACCTCGATGTGCGTTCGCAGGAATTGATTACAGAGATATTGCTAAAGACTTTCCCGGATCATTCAGTCCTTGGCGAAGAAGGATCGACCACTAACCAATCGCCTGACTTTGAGTGGGTAATAGATCCAATCGATGGCACAGTAAATTATTTCTACGGTATACCACATTTTTGCATCTCGATTGCACTCCGCCGGAAAGGAGAAATCATTGTGGGAGTGATTTACGATCCCATGAGAGATGAACTTTGGAGAGCCGAACGTGGTGGTAGAGCATTTCTTAATGATCGCGAGATTAGCGTCAGTCAGCATGCCGATTTATCCAAAGCGGTCGTTTCGGTTGGTATGTCAAAAACTCCTGCCGAAATCGAAGTGGCTCTTTCCACGTTTAGAGACATGCTTCGGCAAGCTCGAAAATGCCGGATGATGGGTAGCGCAGCTCTTGATTTGGCTTACGTGGCCACGGGCCGATTCGATGTCTACATCGAAAGAAGCGTGAACTGGTGGGACATAGCTGCTGGAGTCTTGCTTGTCGAATGTGCTGGCGGACAACTGTCAATCTTACCGAGCAAAATTATTCAGGAGAAACTCGCGATTATCGCTTGGAATGGCCGAATCGACCGCGAATTGTTAACGAAAGGCCATCCATGAATTTCGTTGGGATTGGATATGACGTGCACCGCTTCGTTAAAGATCGCAAACTGATTATTGGCGGTATCGAGATACCCTATCATCAGGGACTGGATGGCCATTCGGATGCTGATGTGCTTACTCACGCAATCGCCGACGCTTTGTTAGGAGCAGCGGGAGAGAAAGACATTGGACACCACTTTCCGAATACCGATCCTAAAATTAAGGGGATTGATAGTCTGGAAATCCTCCGTTGCGTTCAAGCTATCCTGACTTCCAAAAAATTGGCGATTATCAACATCGATTGTTCACTCATTGCAGAATTTCCGAGAATGAGTCCTCATTTGGATGCTATGCGTGCTAAGCTTTCTCATACTTTGCAAATTCCGAAGCAGCGTGTCGGAATCAAAGCAACGACGAATGAGGGGCTAGGCTTTATCGGACAAGGAGAGGGAATCGCAGCCATGGCGGTAACTAGTCTCGAAGAAGTTAGTTCGAATTTACCCGTCGAGCCATTTCATCGAACCGCATAGGGTTGGCGCAGCTGAAACGGGCGATGTTTCGCAGATCGAAAAATGTCTATTCGCTTCTACAACACTTACAGTAGATCTGTCGAAGAATTCATTCCGATTGAGGGGTGCCGGGTGAGGATCTACACCTGCGGCCCTACTGTTTACTCGTATGCTCACATCGGGAACTACAGAGCGTATATTTTTGAAGACCTGCTACAGCGTCACTTGGAAGCTCGAGGTTTTCAGGTGACCAGAGTAATGAATATAACCGACGTTGATGACAAAACGATTCGGGGAAGCCGTGAAGCCGGACTGTCGCTCAACGATTTTACTGCCAAATTCAAGAAGAGCTTTTTCGAAGATCTCGACTTCTTGCGTATCCAAAGGGCAGATCAGTTTCCTGAAGCAACAGACCCTTCGAATATCGGGCGAATGATCGAAATGATAGACGAATTGATGACAAAGGATATCGCCTACCAAGCCGATGATAAATCAATTTATTTTCGCATTAACCGGTTTCCGCAATACGGCAGATTAGCGCATTTGAATTTGGACGAACTACGCCCGACTAGCCGCGTTCAAAGCGACGAATACGAAAAGGAGCATATTGGCGACTTCGCACTCTGGAAGGCCTGGGACGAAAAAGATGGACAGGTAGCCTGGGATAGTCCTTGGGGAAAAGGCAGACCAGGTTGGCATCTCGAATGCAGTGCTATGTCAACGAGACTTTTGGGACCGGAGATCGATATTCATTGCGGAGGTGTAGATAACATCTTTCCTCATCATGAAGCGGAAATCGCTCAATCCGAGAGCGCGACAGGGCATCACTTTGTTCGGTATTGGTTACATTGTGCCCACCTGCTCGTGGACGGCCAAAAGATGTCAAAGTCTTTGGGCAACTTTTACACACTACGTGATGTGATTGAACACGGGTACACAGGTCGGGAAATTCGGTACGCGCTTTTGCGAGTGAACTACAGGTTACCGTTGAACTTCACTTTCGACGGCATGGCTGAAGCAAGACAATCGCTGTTGCGCATCGACCAATGGCTGGAGCGACTACAAGATCTCGCGGGGGATGCCACTCCAGAGCCAGCCTTTCCGAACGCTGACACATTTTTTGTGGCGCTTGATGACGATCTAAATATCTCAGCAGCACTAGCGGAACTTTACGACCGAATTCGAGCGACGAATCGCGCTATGGATCGTGTTGAGCTAACCCCTGGTCAGGCCGCAGCTTTGCTGGAGTGGTGGGAGGGCGTAAACCAAATACTTCAACTTCATCGGGATATTCCGTCTGCAACCCCAGAAGTTCTTGCATTGTTAGCAGACAGAGCCGCAGCTCGATCTGAGAAAAACTGGACCCGAAGTGACGAACTTCGGTATGAAATTGAGAAGTTGGGCTGGACGATAAAGGATACGAAAGCTGGTCAAAAGCTTTCAAAGATCACCGCTAATAAATAAGCACTGGACCAGCAAGGCTTTGCCGCGCTCGCTAGGCACCTCGCATTGATCAAGGGTCTTTCAAAGCCGCCTGCCACGAAGCTGTAAAGACTATCGCTGGCGCTATGATCCATTTACGATCGACTTGTTGGTTAGCCCGGAGTCTCGCGCGGCAGAGCCTTGCTCGTCCAGTGCTCAGGCCTATGTTTAGTCTGGAGCGCCGCTTTCGCCGTTGTAATACGCATACCCTCGGCGTAAGTCGCTTCTTCAATCGCATAAGCGGCGAAGCTGCGGCTCAGACTTAGGCCCTAGGGCTAAGCGT
>JAFAXJ010000133.1 GCA_019241095.1 Verrucomicrobiota bacterium
GGGATAAGGTTGCACCGCGTACTGAAAGTGTAATCCCCATTGCGAGCCGTCCCCTAGCAAACTCTCAAATTTAGGAGTGTCTTGCGGAGTGGAGATGACAAGTATGTCCCGAATGCCTGCCAAGATCAGCACGCTTAAGGGATAATAGATCATCGGTTTGTCGTATACCGGTATTAACTGTTTGGAGGTCGCCAGCGTTACTGGATAAAGTCGTGTGCCGCTGCCCCCGGCAAGAATGACACCTTTCATTTAGCCAACTTCTTATAATTAAAGTACCCGGGTAACTGACGTAAAGATGGATGCTGCTGATCCTTAATTGAGATCGTAGCGGATTTAGCATTAACCGGCCACATAATATCCAGTTCCGGATCATTCCAGGCCACACCTGCATCATGCTCGGGGCTATAATAGTCTGTTACCTTATAAAAGACTTCGGTGTCGTCTTCGAGTGTGCAGAAACCATGCAAGAAACCGGGTGGGATCCATAGCTGAGCCCATTGGCTGGGAACCAGTTGTAACGCAAGATGCTTTTTGTATGCAGGTGATCCAACACGGATATCCACAACGATATCTAGAATCGATCCGCGGACGACGCGAACCAGTTTACCTTGAGCAAAGGGCGGCCTTTGAAAGTGAAGGCCGCGTATGGTCCCCTTCTTTGCCGAAACCGATTGGTTATCTTGCACAAAGGGCATATTCGCAACTTTGTCCCTGAAAGTGCGATCAGACCAGCTTTCCGAAAAATAGCCTCGTGAGTCGCCAAACCTTTTTGGGATGATCAGTTTGACATCGGGAATCTCGAAATCGCGGATTTCCATGCACCATCAGGCTTAAGCTGACAATTAAATAGCAACGGTTATGGTACGAACTTCGGGGGAGCGTGCAAGTTTGCGTTCATAAAGGCCCATCAGTAAGCGGACTTAATCCCATTCAATGTGTTTGAGAAGATCTGCTCAAATGTGAAATCGGGTGCACTTGATTCCGTGCGAACTCTAAAAGAATTTCCAAAATACTTGCTCAGTATTCGTTACTGTTTGCAAATCGTACGGCTGCCATCGCGAAAATTTTGGCCTTTAGGAGATAGGCCTTTTTCTGATGATCTAGAAAACTGTCGCGTTTTAAGTTGTGAGATATACCCGGTAGGCCTTGGCGAGGCTAGTCCGGCAGTTTTCGGTATACGGTTTCCAAGATATCGCGGGAACAAAAAGAGAAGCGGCAAAGAAATATTGGTGGAAGTAGACCCGAATATATAAGTAGTACCGCGCTAGTTCTGGCTGATATCACCCGGCTCTACTCCTTCGCATGCGCCTCCAGAGAAATGCTTGCGCGATTCTACTCGCGCCCATATCACTGAAATCTTCATGAAGACTGCATTGGTAACGGGAATTTCCGGCCAGGATGGCGCATATCTGGCCAAGCTGCTTTTGGAGAAAGGATATCATGTTTGTGGCACTTCCCGCGACGCTCAGATGTCTTCGTTCAAAAATTTGGAGCGGTTGAATATCCGGACTGACGTGCAGCTCGAGTCGGTAGCTCTCAATGATTTTCGCAGTGTAATTCAAGTTCTTTTCAAGATCAGACCGGACGAGATTTATAATCTTGCTGGACAATCGTCAGTATCACTTTCATTCGAACAGCCGGTAGAAACCCAGGACAGCATTTATTTAGGTGCGCTAAATCTGTTAGAGTCGATCCGTTTTACCGGGAAAGCGATAAAGCTTTACAATGCAGGGTCCAGCGAGTGTTTCGGAAATTTAAATGGAATGGCTGCGGATGAAAACACGCCGTTTCGTCCAAAAAGCCCCTATGCAGTCGCAAAGGCTGCGGCTTTCTGGCAGGTCGCAAACTATCGGGAGGCTTACAACATCTTCGCCTGTTCCGGGATTCTGTTTAATCACGAGTCGCCACTGCGACCGGAACGGTTTGTGACTCAAAAGATCGCTCAAGCTGCAAGGCGCATTTCGCAAGGAAAACAGAAAAGCCTTCAATTAGGCAATATTGAGATCCAACGCGACTGGGGTTGGGCGCCGGAATACGTGGAGGCCATGTTCCTCATGTTGCAACAGGATCAGGCTGAAGATTTTGTTATCGCAACTGGGAAATCCCATCGATTGCAAGATTTCGTGGCGGTCGCCTTCGCCTCCGTTGGCCTTGATTGGAGAAAATATACCACGAGCGACAAAGCGCTGTTCAGACCGACGGAAATTATGATTGGTCGGGGGGATGCCTCAAAAGCTGCTCGGAAATTAGGTTGGAAACCGAAGTACAAAATGGCGGATGTCGCTCGCCTTATGGTTGAGGCGACTTGATCTCTCAATAAGCAGACACTTGTTCGTGGATCCTTCAACGGTTGATTATGCCAGGACCTGTTCGTAAAACTGACGAAGCTGCGAGGCGGTTCTTGCCCATGTGAAAGTTTGGGCGCGTTCCAAACCACTTTTTGAAAGGAGCGTATACCACCTTTCGTCCTCCTCGAGTCGTAACATGCATTCAGCAAGCGTCGCCGCTGAGGCGTTATCCCAATAACAAACCGCCTCTCCGCCAACCTCGGGTAAACTGGCCTTTCGGGAACAGATCACCGGAGTGGCTAAGCTCATGGACTCTAAAACCGGCATGCCAAATCCTTCGTAATGGCTGGGGAAAACCGTCCCG
>JAFAXJ010000267.1 GCA_019241095.1 Verrucomicrobiota bacterium
GCGCACCTTCCTCCCCTCGTTTTTCCAGCCTTCCAGAGACTGCGACGATTTTGCCTTTCTCGAGTTCCTTACCGAAGTTTGTAAAAACATCGCCCCAGATCACAACCTCAGCCGCACCGGTGAAATCCTCGACTATTGCGATTGCGAATGGTTTCCCATCCTTTCGAGTGAACTTTTTGTCAACCGAAGCAATGAATCCCGTTATCGACACCGTTGCCTTATCATCCTTGCCAGAGAGGAGTTCTATCGGCAGATATCGACCTTTCTCAATCAGATCGCGATATGCATCGAGAGGGTGCCCAGTGACATAGAATCCCAGCAACTCCTTTTCAAATCCCAATTTCTCAGCCAAGCTCCAGGGGGTATAATAGGGGCTATCGTTCTCGTTCCTTCCTCCAGGAGCTAGATCAAGTTCGCCGAATAAGGAAACTTGGCCGCTTTTCCTGTCCCGCTGTGCCGCTGTGCCTGCGGCGAGAGCTTGTTCTATTTTTGCAAACAGTTCTGCGCGATCTTTTCCCACAAAGTCGAACGCCCCCGCGCGGATTAAATTCTCCAGAATTTTTCGATTCACGGTTTTCGAATCGAGCCGGCTGCAATAATCCTCTAAAGCTTTGTACGGGCCATTCTGATCACGTTCCTGGATAGCCGATGCCATCGCTGTTTCCCCGATGTTCTTTATCGCGGATAGCCCGTACCGGATGCCCTGTCGGCCGTCTTGGATTTCCGGTCTAAACTTGAGCTGGCTGTTGTTTATGTCTGGTGGAAGAATCGTGATTCCCAGTCGCTGACATTCCGTCACGAGTACCGAGATTTTATCCGTATTGTTGATTTCATTGCTCAGGAGGCCGGCCATGAACTGAACAGGATAATTCGCCTTTAGAAAGGCAGTCTGGTAGCTGATCAGGCCGTACGCTGCGCTGTGACTCTTATTGAATCCGTAGCCTGCGAACTTCTCCAAAAGATCGAAAATAGCGTTAGCTTTCTTTTCATCCAGGTTGTTTACGCGCTTGCAGCCCTCAATGAAGTTCACGCGTTCTTTCGCCATTTTTTCTTTGTCCTTTTTGCCCATGGCGCGGCGGAGAAGGTCTGCTTGAGCAAGCGTGTACCCGGCGAGTATGTTTGCAGCACGCTGAACCTGCTCCTGATAGATCATGATTCCATAAGTATCCGCACAGACCTCTTTCAAAAGCGGGTGTTCATACTTGATCTTGGTTAATCCTTTCTTGCGCTTGATATAATCAGGAATCAACTCCATCGGCCCTGGTCGATAGAGCGCGATCAGAGCGATAATGTCATCGATGCTGTTCACATCGAACTGGCGACACAGATTGATCATCCCGCCTGATTCCAACTGGAATACCCCAATCGTTTCACCTCGATTCAGCAAATCAAACGTTGGACGGTTGTCGAAAGCGATCGTATCGAGCGCAAAATCTGGCTCCGTTTGTCGAATAAGAGCTACAGTATCGTGAATGACGGTCAGGGTTTTCAAACCCAGAAAATCCATTTTTAGCATCCCGAGGTCGGTAAGCGGTCCCATGGCATATTGGGTCACGACCTCGTCATCGTTACCGCGACAGAGTGGGATGTAATCGTCGAGCCTGCGATCCCCTATCACTACTCCAGCCGCGTGTATCCCGGTATTGCGCGACAAACCTTCCAGAACAGTAGCGTAATTCCAGAGTTGTCGCGTGTTCGGTTCGCTCTCGACAGCCTGCTTGAGATCCGGGTTTTTCTCGACGGCGGCTTTCAATGTGATTCCCAGCTCGTTCGGGATCATTTTTGCAATCCGATCGCCTTCAGAATAGCTGAGGCCCATGACCCGGCCGACATCACGAACCACACTTTTCGCTCCTAAGGTGCCGAAGGTGACAATTTGCGAAACTGCTCGTGCGCCGTACTTCGTCCTGACATATTCAATCACTTCTCCGCGCCGAGTCTGGCAAAAATCAATGTCGATATCAGGCGGGCTTACTCGTTCGGGATTGAGAAAGCGTTCAAAGATCAGACCAAACCGGAGCGGGTCAAGATCAGTGATTTCCAAAGCATAAGCGACAAGCGATCCTGCAGCCGACCCCCGGCCCGGCCCGACCGGAATGTCATGTTGGCGCGCGAAATGGATAAAATCCCAGACAATGAGAAAATAACTGGTAAAACCGGTTCGCTCTAGAATCGAAAGTTCGTAATCTAACCGATTTCTCAGATCAATATCCTCCTCAGCACGCGTTCCGTACCTTCGCTTGAGTCCCTCAAGGCTGAGTTTTCGCAACATTTGCTCTCGGGTTATACCTGTCGGGGGTTGGTAGTCCGGATATTTTGAAGTACCGAATTCAAGCTGAAGATCACACATATCGGCGATTCGCAGAGTATTGGTGATAGCCTCTGGCACCTCAGAAAACAAAACGGCCATTTCCCGCGCCGACTTGAAGTATACCTCAGTCGGGTAATGCATCCTGCGCTCATCACTCACCATGGCAGCTGTACCGATGCAAATCATCACATCATGA
>JAFAXJ010000433.1 GCA_019241095.1 Verrucomicrobiota bacterium
CCTTTCTGTATCCATCACTTTGACTGCTCTGGTCGGGTGCAGTCGAATGTATCTGGGCGTCCATTATCCGAGCGATGTAATCGCTGGGTGGGCTGCTGGGTCGCTTTGGTCGATGATATGCACCAACATTGCCCGTTGGCTCCAGCATCGCGGGGAGGTCGAGCCCCCGGCTGAGAGCCCTTCAGTGATCGCTGCTTAACCTGTGACGCTCCATCCTAGTCTATCCAACCAGCTGCTTGCAAAAAATCCGTTAACCGTTCGTCATTCACCGATAGCGGAGGTAACCAGAGACCCAGTTTCTCGCGGTCCCATATTTGGCCTTCGGGGTTACTCAATGGTGCGAAACGATAGCGGTACAGGACAGCACGGATGTATCTTGGGGGTGATAGCGGAAAGGGATTATTGCCAAATAAGCTGATTGTTCCTGGGTCATTATGCAGAAGCTTCCAGATCAGGTGGATTGTCCAGGGATATTGATCTGGTGTGCCCATTGCGGCAAACCACATCTGCCAATCTAATCGTAGTTGATAAGGGGCCACTTGGGGAGGGACCTTCTTTAGATCGGTAGGCAATCCTTTGTAGGGGTAGGGTTCCCAGTGCGCTTCCTCGCCCGGAAAGTCGGCGTTTGTACCTTCAAAGACCACATTGAAGCGCTCCCGACCAATGCTGCCAAACGCACCATAGGTATTAACCAGGTCAAGAGAGTCAAACGACGTATTCATTATTTGTTCCGGTGAGAACATGTTAGCCACCGGTTTAATGCTTAAAAAAGCTATCATGCAGGCGAGGGCGTAGGCAAGAACCTGGGTTGCTCTGTTTGCCGCTGCTGAAGCCATTGCGGCACGTTGCCACCGCCGCAGGAAAGTTGGACAGATCTTGAGCCATAGCGAATCATCGAAGCAGGCCAAAGCGGGAATAACGGTCAGCCAGTTCAAAAATGATAAGTTACCGCTGATCGCGATTGTGAAAAGGAAAGCGACGATCACACCCCCTGCGATGTGTCTGGCAATTTGAGGCCAGAAAACAAACCATGGTGCAATCAGTTCCGCCAAAAAATTGAAGACCGTTCCACCTTGCAAAAGCGGCCTTGGCAGGAAATGAAAGAAGCGGCTTAAGGGATTAGGTATTGGTTGAGTCTCGAAGTAGTAGTAAAGGGCAGAAAGATCTCGCCAGGCAGGATCGCCACGTAATTTGATCAGGGCCGAGCCGATCATTATACGGAAGATAAGCCAACGAAAAAGCCAGATTATGACAACCGGAGGAGGTTTTCTCGGAAAAGGTTGAGGATCAAGAAAAGGGGCCAAAAAGATGGCGAGGAACCCAGTCTCAAGAAGCTGAGTTTCCCAGCCGTATGAGTACCAATCCTGGCCTATATGAACAAAAGACATGTACAAAAGCCAAAGAACGGTAAGCAGGATTGAGTTTGCGAAGCCAAGTGCTACCAAACAAGAAAGAGCAAAACCGGCCCATGCAGTTGAGAGTAGTAAACCATCTGAATGAGCGAACCAGAATAAGGAAGGCAACCTGGCGAACCCGGCATAATTCGTGCCCAAAGCTTGATGAACGTGGTCAATGAACAACTGGATAGGTAATAGACCGTGAGAGCCGATCAAGGGCAGGATCTGGTTTGCGGCGACGAGAAATGCTACTGCATATACGATCCCGAGTAGGCGAAGGATAAAAAATCGAGTCAACCAATAAGTGGAGGCAGGGCGATCAGTTCGTAAGAGGGGAGCAACCACGGGATTTCCATTGTGTACTTTTGGGCTGCAACGAATTCAAGCAGGCGTCCCAAAAGTCGGCGTCACAATTCAGGATTTGTCAAGGTTTCGATCTTCTAACATCTGCAGCCAAGAATCAGCCTCTTCTTAGTTGAGCATCAATCCTATCACAAACGGGGTCTTAAATGCCGGGCGCGGACCCGCGGACTGAAATCCCTGATGCTGAAGGTACGAATGCAAGGCTTTCAAGACTAATTCGAAGGTAAGTTCAAATCGCTGGATTGCTGCATCACGCAAAATGTCGGTCTCTGGCAAAACCACGATTTCCCTGAGGCGAGTAGCCGCATTCAGAACGACAGCCTGACGTTCCGCAAACCGTTCTATTCCCATCCATTCAGTGGTGGCCTACGGTCGGTCGAGAGCCTGTTTTCGGCAAGGACGGTCCGAGAAACCCATGATGCTTGCGATGAGCCTGGCG
>JAFAXJ010000441.1 GCA_019241095.1 Verrucomicrobiota bacterium
AGCGTAGCATCTTGCGGCAGAATCGAGCTGGCGCTTCCAAATAAGGCGTTCGGGCCCGTCAAGGCGGTCTTAAACGCGATCCAGAGTGGACCGAGTGAAATGATCGCAAACGCAATCAATGCCGCGTAACCAATCCAGCGACCGACAGGCAGAGTTGAGTTGGATCTTTCCATAGGGTCTTACGCCAGGTCCGATTCTCCCGAGCGGAGCACGCGCATTTGAATCAAGGTGATGACTATTAACCCAAGAAACAGCACCGTCGACATTGCCGAGGCGTATCCCATTCGCATGCTCATGAACGCCTCCTGATAGATGTACCAAACGATCGTGCGAGTCGATACCCCCGGGCCCCCTTGGGTAGTAACTGCAATTGTATCGAAGATCTGAAATGATCCTATGACGCTCGTAACCAGCACAAACACCACGGTCGGTCGCAGAAGAGGCAGAGTAATCGAACGAAACATTCTCCATTGCGATGCGCCTTCAATACGAGCCGCTTCGTAAAGGTGTTCCGGAATCGATTGGAGCCCGGTGTAGAACAGCAAAGCCGTGTAGCCGGTGTAACGCCAGACGTTAACGAAGGCGATTGTGGGCAATGCCAAATTTTCATCACTGAAAAATGCGTGGCTTCCAACGCCAAGTGCCTGCAGGATTACATTCACGAAGCCTAGAACCGGATCCAGCATCCAGAACCAGATCATTGCGGCGATGACGTTTGAGATCAGAAAGGGCGCAAGCATCACCGAGCGAATGAACACCGACCCATTCAGCCGTTTCAAAAGAACAGCGATCAGCAAACCCAAAACCGTTTGAATCGGAATGTTGTAAAGCACATAAAGGACGGTGACCCAGATGGAACTCCAGAACTTTCCATCACCCATCAAGCGGGCATAGTTATCCAGGCCCAGAAACTTTGGTGCGCGCATCAGGTTCCAATTCGTCAGCCCGATGTAGAACGCGCGAATGGTTGGAACCAAATAAAATAGAGTAAAGCCCACCAGGGCAGGCAGCACAAACATCAGACCACAGACCGCTTGATTATCAACCAGGCGCCCTCTGGCCTGAATCGCACGTTCGGGCAACGCCGTGGATCGAGCGGCGGCTGACGTCCTAATGGCCATAATTGCCAGAACAAAAATTAGTAATCAAGGGCAGGCTGAAAGCCTTGCCGACCTGTGACGCACACTGAGGGGTGTGTGCCTGCGAACTCCAATCAAGCGATTGCGCGCTTGCAGAAGTCACCAGCAAGAAAGCTGATGCCTGGGAAGGGCATTGCTTTTTCATAGACGTTTTGTAACTAGACGACCGGCTCTGGGGCGGCCTGAGAACTCTTGGCTGTTCGCTTTACGCCTAATGGTTGGCCGTGCAAAATTATCTGAACAATTCCATAGACTCGTCAGCCAGTCTAATGATGGGTCGCCCTTCTGGGGTCTTAGCCCGAGTTCTGCGATCCGGGCTGTGTCTTTGCACAAGGTCAGCTTTGCGTCGCAGGAGGATCTTGGCGTGGAGCTGTTGCGGCCGCTCCAGCCCAATCGCTTGGACTTACGCGGGCCACACATTCTTCCCGGCGGCTAAGCGACCGGCGCAAAAGCATCGGAGCGATCGACTACGGGAAAGCTGTCAGTCCGAACTGCTCGGCTTCTGCCGAAGCCCTTTTGGACGTTCCCTCATCGGGTTGGGTATTCATGCAGTGGTAGGAAATGATGGAGTGATTGGGGCGGCAGTTTGCCGTGAAGTCTCTCCACGTTCTTTGCGTTCCTTAACACTTTTACTCCGCCGCAATGTGTTGTCCCTTTTGAGCGGCCGAGGGCTTCATCAACAGCGTCAAAAACGCGAGGCTAACTGCTAATACCGCGAAAATTAAAAACGCGTCGAAATAAGCGAGCGCCAGGGCCTGTTGTTCCCTTAGATTCTCCAGCGACTGCAATGCCATTTGGTGAGCAGCGGCTTGATCTCCGGCCTGTTGCAGAAATTCTGGTTCGGTTTGAGCGAAATAGGAGTTCACCGATGGGTTTAGAATATCGAGATTCTCGTTTAGCCGCAGCGAATGGAATATCTCGCGCCTTTCGGTGATAGTTTGGCCCAAGGAAGTTCCGACACTTCCCCCTTCATTGCGAAGCAGCGCAAAGAGGCCGACGGCTGCGCCGCGCAACTTGCGCGGGATGTAGAGAAAAGCCGCCACGTTCAATGGTGCGAAGATCATTCCCAAACCTGCGATCATGACCACTCGCGGCCAGACTACCTGCCAAGGGGAAATACCCAGGTTCATCTGCGACATCCAGAAACAGCCGGCCGCCAGGATCAACAGGCCGGCCGCAATTAGCCAGCGCGCATCAACGCCGCGGCCCAGCAAAGCGCCGACGATGATCAGGGCAACGATCGTAAAAGCGCCTGAGGGCGATAGTACCAGCCCGGCATGGAATGCATCATAGCCGAAGAGCGAT
>JAFAXJ010000083.1 GCA_019241095.1 Verrucomicrobiota bacterium
CCAACAGTAAGATCCGATCGTCAGAGATGGACCTCGTTTTCAATCTTATCGTCCAGACGATCGTCTGGTTTGGCTTCATGGGTGCGATCATTTTCGGCGCAGCGGGAAGGATCGACTACGCTGGAGGATGGCTTTATCTCGGCGAGATGATCGCCATCTCTGTGGTTTTTGGATTCTACATGGCGCGAGTCGATCCGGGCTTGTTGCAGGAGCGGCTGAAGCCGCCGATCCAGAAGGATCAGCCGCTCGCGGACAAGCTTATTCTGATCCCCCTCCTGCTCCTCCTGTTCGGTGGCATGGGGTTCATGGCGGCAGACGGGGCGCGCTGGCACTGGTCGATTACGCCGCCTTCTGTGCAAGGGTTAGGATGCGTACTCCTCTTCGCGGTAATTTTGTTCATGTACTGGACGATGCGCACGAACAGCTTCGCGGCACCCGTTGTAAAGATACAGAAGGAACGTGGGCACACCGTCATAACCACCGGCCCTTACGCGATCGTGCGCCATCCGCTCTATTTCGGCGCTCTCTTTTATGTGGCCGCTACGTCGCTCGTTCTGGGCTCTTGGTGGGGCTTGGCGATAGTTCCGCTCGTTGCGTGCGGCTTTGTCATTCGCATCCGTGTCGAGGAAAAGGCGTTGCGTGAAGGCCTGGAAGGTTACGATGATTATGCTCGCCGCCTTCGCTGGCGCCTCGTTCCTTTCATCTGGTAATCCTTGCGGCAGACGGATTGTCAGCAGCTATTGCACTGTACTTAAATGAGTAGACTGTGCTCCCCAGGCGATCCACGATTTAAATGCACTGAATCATTGCACTTAAATCGTAGACTAGTTTCAGCTCGAATTTCGGGTGTCGCATCGCACTTAAACCTTTTATTTCATGGCGTTTAATTCCCAATGGCAATCCGTCTCCGAGGAGAATTGGGCGTTCACGCTAGCGCGTGAAGCGGCGCTTCGGTGATTCGCCCCTTAACCGACAACCCGAACTCGGGGCTGTTTACGATCTAAGTGCAAGGCGACAAAGGGTCCTTGGCCCGGAGCATCCCGATATGGCACAAAGCCTGAACAATCTGGCGCGGCTTTAGAAGGAGACGGGCGACTATTCCAAAGCCGAACTGTACTTCCCCCGGAAAACGGACAGGTAAAACTCGGCTCGTTTAGTGTCTGACCGCAGAAATGGTGACTCTGTCCCCCGAACCCCGTAGGATTTTTCGCTTTTGGACTTGCTCCGGCAGGTAACCGACCCTGGGCCGGTCGGCAGCACGTAGGCGGCCGTGCCCGCCCTTTGCAAGACTAAAGCGGCGCTCGAGGTGCGTCCCCGCAAGAGCTCTATCCTCCATTGCAGCCTCCGGACCATTAGCTCGGCTGGTTTCAATATCAATTACTCGTACAAACTTTGTTTCATATTCACTCGGGCTACGTTTTTTTAGTTGACCGCCCTTGGGGGCTTAGCCAGACTAACGGTCCCCAAGCAACATCGGACGCCCGCCGCAGGGCGCCGCAACTAGGAAACAACCATGCACTTTCTGCGACCACCGGCGCTTAGCGCGATCGCCTGCTCCGCTCTCGGCTTTGCCAGTTTGATCATTTCAACCGAACACGTTGACGCGACGGATGCTTCGCTTTCGGCTGCGAAGGACGCTATAGGGCGATATGCCGGACCGCAAACAGTTTGGCAAGGGCCAACCTCAGCACCCTCTCCTGCCAAAGATAAGTTCATCGTCTACCTATCCGGAGATGAGCAGAATGACATCTCGCGCGAGTATGGACTCTATATGAAGGAAGCGGCGGGTAAGCTGGGCTGGAGGCTCACCGTCATTGACGGCAAAGGGAGTCCGGCAAACTGGGTTGCGGGTTTTAACCAGGCGATCGCCCTCAAACCTGACGGAATAGCGATCTTTGCAGATGCAAAAAGCCTGCAAGATCCAATCCGCACAGCAACCGACAAAGGAATCACGGTCATTGGTCTTCACGCTGCCTCTTTGCCCGGACCAGCGCCTGACCTCCACCTGTTCGTAAACATCCAGGAGGATCCTAGAGAGATCGGTAAGGCGGAAGCCGATTGGGCCATAGCCGACAGCGACGGAAAGGCGCATGTCGTGGTC
>JAFAXJ010000238.1 GCA_019241095.1 Verrucomicrobiota bacterium
GAATTTGTCCTCAAATTACCAAAGGGCCGAGTTGCTGAGCTAATCGATGAAGGATCCGGTCGACCCTTTACCGCCGGGCGGGGACGCCCGATGAAGGAATGGATCGTGGTGACGACAGAACAATCACGATGGCGCGATCTGGCGAACGAAGCTTATCGGTTCGTGCGAGCTCAGGGGGGTTGAGTCCTGTTCGTACGACAGAGTTCCCCTGAGTAGATTTTGTTCTATCATCCTGAATCAGCACCTCTAACTTATGATGATCCAGTGATCTGCTAGAGCTTTAGCACATGCAGCATTGGTAGTTGAACGAGCCATGACAAAAATTTATCTGAGAATCATCGCACTCCTTCTTGCCGCCCTGAACGGGTTGATTCTTATACCCGCTGCAAGGGAGAATATGGATGCAATTGCGGGCGCATCACTTGTTCTAGCGCTCGTATTGTTTTTGCTTTCATTTGTAAGAAGCCTTACAGAGCGGGATACTCCAGTGGCAGCCGCATCATCGGCTCCTGCCGCATCATCGGCTCCTGCCGCATCATCCCCGACTTGGGAACCTGCGCCGATTCCGTCTTCCGCACCAGCAGCAGCGCAAACCGGAAACCAGGCCGATGCGGAGATAGTGGCTTTTTTTGCGTTACTTCAAGAAAAAGGCCGGTTGGTTGATTTCCTCATGGAAGACCTCACGGCTTACGACGATGCGCGGGTTGGGGCGGCTGCCAGAGTAGTGCATCAAGGGTGTAGTGATGTTCTCAGAGAACATTTCAAAATCAACGCTGTTTCGGCTGCCGAGGAAGGTTCCCCGATCACTGTGCCGTCTGGATACGCGCCTGACGAATACCGGATAATAGGCAAGCTCTCCGGCGCTCCGCCCTTTACTGGTAAGCTGATTCACCGAGGCTGGAAAACCGAATATGTAAAGTTGCCAAGACTCACTCGAACCGACCGCCTTCCAACCATTGCGCCCGCTGAGGTCGAGCTGGAGTGAAGGCAAGGTACGGTGAAAACTTCAGCTTCCTTGAGCGGAGGGAGACGGAGAAAGCGAATTCAGCAGGTGGAGGTAGCTGAGCAGCTCGCAGCTTGGAGTATTCGGGTTGCCCAGCTCTTGCTCCTTCAGGCAGTCTGACTTAGTCCTATGGTGTGGAATCTGTTGCTCAAAATTCGAAAATCGAGACCAGTCAAATCAACGCCCGTTTCAGCCTCGGTATCGATCTTGGAACCAGTAACAGCGCTGTGGCGTTTGAAGATTTCGATTCCGGCCTCGCCGAAATTCTGGAGATCACCCAGCTTCTCGGTCCGAACAGGGTTGGAGAAAATGTAACGCTCCCTTCGGCAATATACATCGCACATCCCGAAGAATTTCCGCAAGACCGGATGCGTCTTCCGTGGGCCGAAAATGGTAGCGGGCCTATTGTGGGGCGTTTTGCGCGCGATCATGGGGCCTTGGTTCCGGACCGGCTGATCACCTCGGCAAAATCCTGGTTGTCGAACTTTCATATGGATCCCAAGCAACCAGCGCTGCCGTGGCAGTCTGATATCAAAGAGCAAAAGCTTTCTGCTTTCGAGTGTTCACGCCGTTACCTCGAACACATGAAAGAAGGTTTTTTGTACGCTGAACGAATCCACGGACGAAACTGGAATCTTGCTGAAGTGCAGTTTGTCATTACTGTTCCCGCTTCTTTTGACGAGGTTGCGCGTAACCTGACTTTTGAGGCGGCACAAGCTGCGGGCCTTGGCAAAATAATACTTCTTGAAGAGCCTCAGGCTGCGTTTTACGCCTGGATGGCGCAATCCGGTAACGATTGGAGGAGGCAGGTCCATCCTGGGGATATTATCCTCGTTTGCGATGTTGGGGGCGGGACGGCCGATTTCAGTTTGATCGCGATCGCAGAAAAACAGGGAAATCTAGAGGTCGAACGTATCGCGGTGGGTGAACACCTTCTGTTGGGCGGTGACAATATGGATTTAGCTCTCGCCTATACCTTGAAAGCGCAGCTGGAAGAGAGCGGAAAATCAATCGATCACTGGCAATTTCTGGCTCTTACACACGCGGCGAGTAATGCCAAGGTGAGGCTGTTCACAGACTTGTCTCTGCATCAGGTTTCGATTTCCGTTCCGTCACGCGGATCGAGTTTGCTTGCAAAGACCGTCTCAGCGACACTGGACCGTCAGACGCTTGAACAAGTGGTTCTCGATGGCTTTTTCCCATTGACCAAGGTAACTGACCTTCCGCAACAGATGCGCGCTGCCGGGCTTCGGGAGTTCGGCCTTCCCTATGCTGCAGATCCGGTCGTTAGCAAGCATTTAGCACGATTCCTGACCAGAAGCCTGATGAATGTGAAAGCCAGCGAGGCACTGACCTCAATGGTCAATCGTGAAGCGCTCGGAAGCGGGGAAGCGCTCGGAAGCGGTTACCTCCGGCCGACTGCGGTCCTTTTCAACGGCGGTGTATTTAATGCTGCGCCGATCCGAAAAAGAGTTCTCGGCCTGCTCGAGTCCTGGGATGGCGGATCTCCAGTCCGAGAACTCCTCGGGTTCCAACCTGACCTCGCTGTTGCCAAAGGAGCCGCGCTCTACGGACGCAATCGTGCTACGGGCAAGGGTGTCCGAATTAAGGCAGGAACGGCGCGATCCTATTATATCGGCCTCGAATCGACGATGCCTGCCATTCCGGGATTTAAACCACCAATTAAGGCGGTGTGTGTCGTTCCACAGGGAATGGAAGAGGGGACTGAGCTGCAGATTTCCGGGCAAGAATTCGGGCTTATTACTGGGCAACCCGCGGACTTTCGATTTTTTGCTTCGGAAGTTCGTAGCGGTGATCAACCCGGACAGATTATTTCGAATGCCGAACGTGAGCTCGAAGAGACTAGCAAGATCGAGGTGACGCTACCTTCCGTTGAAGG